>DASZJO010000066.1:0-36033 GCA_035948015.1 Puia sp. | reverse complement strand
ACAATGCCGGCATATAAGTTCAAAAACGAAGAAGAATTAATTAGTATAGCCAAAAATAACCCCAGGATATTTGGCGATCTATATGAGATATACTATCCCAGGATTTTCGGATACATTTTCAGGATCACAGGAGACCATGCCCTGGCGAGCGATATTACCGCCGAAACCTTTTTAAAAGCCTGGCTAAAAATCGGCTCCTTTCGATGGAAAGGCATTTCCATCTCCTCTTGGTTTTTTAAAATTGCTACCAACGAGTTGAACCAATATTTCAGGAAGAAAAAGTACAGCCCCCTGGTCCTTCAGGATTTGTCTTTTTTTGACGAGGAAAAGCCAAAAAACTCCTCTCGCTATGGCCGGGAGAACAATGAGGTTACCGCGAAAATGGATAAAGCGGATGAATTTATGCAGCTCCGCAAAAAGTTGCATACGCTATCCCCAAAGTATCAGGCCGTGCTGGCCTTGCGTTACTTCGAAGAATTGAGCATTCGAGAGATCAGTCAAATAGTCGACAAAAAGGAAAACACCGTCAAGTCACTGCTATCCAGAGGCCTGGAAAAACTTAGAATTTTATTCCCATAATTTGCAACCAACGTTTTGTTATTGCATTATAACTATAAAGCAGCCAAAATGGAAAGAATGAATTTGGTGGATTACTTGAAGACCATTCCCAAACCTACCCCAACCGAAACCGGCGAAAAGGAGAAATTGAAAATATTTCTGGTGACAGCAAGGAAATCATCGAGGATTGGCCTCCTGCTGATTGGTTTACCCTCTTTGCTCATTTCACTCTTCATTTTACAAGCCTTATTTCACTTTAAGTTCGGATTTATTCGGTGGCTTGGAGAAAATACATCCTCTCTTCCCACTCCGGCAAAGGCGGTGCTGATTTTTGTTTTTCTGGTCGGATTTCCGATGATTGCCATGGTTCTGAATCTATTGTCCCTTTCTCATTTTCAATTTGACGAACGAAGCAGGGAATTTCAGGTCACGTTTAGGATCAGATGGTGGAATATTTTTATTGCATTGGCCGGTGGCGCATTGACGACCTTTTATATCCTGCACATTTTGGCTGATACATCGCTTGGTGGCCGATAACGTCACCCCAAACAAAAGCAAAAATGAAAAATTGTTTTTCCCCGGTGTTAAAAGAAGTGGTTTCACTTAGCCGCGAGGAGGCTATCCGGTTAAAAAGCGAAGCCATTGGCACAAGCCATCTCATACTAGCGATGATACGGCAAGGGCACGCCAGTACGATCGATTTGTTAAAACACGCCACGATTTCCATGCCTGACTTGCAAAAAGAAATTGAAACCGATATCCGGGAAATCAAGCAGGCCGACATCCCTGCGGGGAGGGCAGTAATTTTTAAGAATCGGTTGTTTGGTGGATTTTCTTCTTCGCGGCCGACTGGCCTGCGCCTGACCAGAGAAGTGGAAAAAGCGTTAAGAGTAAGCGTAGTGCTGGCTGCACAGATGAAAAGCCCGATGGTCGAAGCGGACCATTTACTCCTTGCTATTCTTAAAGACAAGAATAATTTGGTTGCTAGAACCTTGAGCGGTTACGGCCTAACGTGTGAGGTGGCGGAAGCAAGGCTTCGGCATGTTATATAAATATCCAACGATCTTATTTAATATGAAAATGGATGGACCAAAGGATATGGAAATAGCGGAATTAGTTTTCTGGTGCAAACAAAAAGCTCTCCGAAATGTGTCCGGAAAGCTTCCAATTAATTGAAAATCAATAATTTATAAAGTCGGGAAGACAGGATTCGAACCTGCGACCCCCTGGTCCCAAACCAGGTGCGCTACCGGCCTGCGCTACTTCCCGAATCGGGGTATCAGCATGTGGTACCCGGATTGCCGTATTGGTTAACCATAAACGGTGGGCAAAGGTAGGGGTTTTGGATGGAATTGCAGCAAATGACTCCTTAGCGGGGCACCCGGCGGGCAAAAGGCAGCAAGGCGAGGGAGAGCACCGCCAAGGCCAAAAGAACAAGGGGGGCGATCACATGCCAGACCGGCATTCCGCTAAACGCGTTGGAGGCTGCCGCGCCGCTCAGATCAAAGACGATACCGGCATAGGCCCATTCCTTGACCAGCGGGAATCGGGGGATGACGAGGACGATTCCGCCCAGCAACTTCCAAAAGCCGATGATGGTGAGAAAGAATGCCGGATAACCCAGGCGGACGATCCCTTCGACATTCTCACGAGCGCCAAATAGTTGGGCTGCACCGCCGGATGCGATAGAAAAGGCAACAAGGATGGTGGTCGTCCAATAGAGGATCCGAATTGTGCGGGAAGCCGACGTGACCGGAAGTCCCGGGGTCCCGAAGGAATCAGGCCCGACTGCACCGGGCATCCATCGACGGCTATCCGGTCGGAGCGACCAGGAAGTCAGCGTCAGGAGCGCAAACACCAGCGGGCCCCAGGGTTCGGAACTGTCTCCCTGCATAAAATGGGAGGCCGAAGCACCGGTATATACAAGAAAGAGCCCAAAATAAGCCCATTCCTTTGCCCGCCCTAACCGGGGAATGACCAGTACAATGGCGGCAGGGATCTTCCAGATCCCAAGGATGGTCAGCAGATATAAAGGATAGCCCAAATGAGCAAAGGCCTGTCTGACAATGTCGTTGCGGGCCAAGTCCCATTCCGCACCTGCGGCGGTTTCCAGCACAATTAAGCCCGTTGCTATCCAATAGGCGATCGGCCTGAGGAGAGTAATGGCCGGCCGGGCGAGTTTAATTTGTTCCATATTGATCGTTTTATTCTAATATTGTTTGGAACGGCAAAAGTTGGACAGCTGGAAGGTTTTCCCGGTGAAATTCTCCATTTTCGATAAACCGAAGCCCTGAAAGTAAAGTTAGCTTTGTTTCATAAAATCGACATCAATGGAAACGCGGCGCTCGGGGTATGCACCCGTAAATGGCCTTCAGCTATATTATGAGATCGACGGCATAGGCGAGCCGATGGTCTATCTGGCGGCAGGGTTTGCGGTAGCGGGAGTGACCAGGCTAACCGGGGTGACGAGTCGGCGCCAGGTGATCAGTCTCGACCCCCAGGGCAGGGGGCGGACGGCAGATATCGACCTGCCCCTCCGATTCGAGCAACAGGCCAAGGACGTGATCGGCCTACTGGATCATCTCGGGATCGACAAGGTTGATCTGTTGGGGGAATGCGTGGGCGGGATTATCGCGATGCTGGTTGCCATCCGGCATCCGGAGCGGGTCAAAAGGGTCGCGACCTATGGCTCGGCACTCGGCCCGTTCGACCAGGCCTATAAGCCGGAGATCATCCAAGGGGCGATGCAGTTGGCAGCCGACTCGCCGGTGCTGGAGTTTCAGCGTTCGCATTACCGGGAAGTTGCACCAAACCCTGACGGATGGGCGGCGATCTTTTCAAAATTCAACAACACGCCCTGGAACGGGCTGTCGGCTGAAGAGATGAGGGCGGTCATGGTGCCGGTGCTGATCGCGGTTGGTGACCATGATTGGTTGCGGGTTGACGCAGCACTTGAGTACTTCCAATGCATTCCAGGCGCCGAACTGGCGGTCATCCCCGATGCCGGACATTTTGTGCTGGACGCCGAGCCGCAAAAGCTGCTGCCGGTCCTTGAGAACTTTCTCGATCGGGCCGGGGCGAAACTGCCGTTTGCGAAGACGACTACGCCTTATCTGCGGGGGGTGTCGAGATAAGCTACTGAGCGCGAAGGGTTACGATAACGATCAATACTGACTAAAATTTGCAGAACCCTTCCTTTCATCGGTAAAAAAGGGTAATTTTGATGTTAACCCAATAGACCGATGAAAAACCTTCTACCAGCCATCTTACCTGGTATCTTTCTGCTGTTGTGTACCCGTCTTTCGGCGCAACAATCGGTCAGCTATTTCTCGGACTCCATTGAGCAAGGCCCTCACAGCAGGGTGTATTGCACACAGAAATCCCGGCAGTTCGTATATGTCGGCGGTGCATCGTTCGATTCCAACGGGTTTTATTATACTCCTTCCGTAGTAAAAATCGACACCGGAGGTCATGTTATCTGGTCCTGCACCCTCAACAAACAAATCGATTCGATCAACGGCAATTCCGGCGGGAATTTCTATTGGTCCGGCTATGTTCCGAATATGGCTATGGATGACAGTTCGCTATATGCGCATGTAGTGGGGCTCGGCACCAATACCAATGAACTCTGGCGGATCAGCACAACCACCGGCGATGTGATCTGGAGAAGAGTTATAACCGACGCTGTCATAATTGCGGTGGCGGATAATAACCGGATCGCATATACATACAATTACGGGAGCAACTATGTGTACGAACTGGTAGATAAGGGAACGGGCAGGACGGTCTACTCGGCCACGATCGCTCTCTCCGCGCAATCGGCGGGGTCTTGTTTTCTCAGCTATGACACTGATGGAACGGCGTATATTATCAAAAGCGACAGCGTGATAAAATATACAGACCCGACACTTGTCACTGTTGTCTGGAACAAGAAGATAGGGAGTCCCGGCGGCCTTACCGCAGCGTTGCAGGAAAGCGACGGAATTTATTTCGCGGGAAGCGGTCAGACCTTCTTTGCCGGAAAGCTCAATAAGGCGGATGGCTCGATCGCCTGGATGACCTATTCGAGCTATACCTCCTATATTTTATCCGATGCCGTGGGCGACTTCAAGGTGATCAATAACAATGTATATGTTCTGGGCCAGACGATGAATCTCACCGGGTATTCGGCGTACCACGTCGCCAATTTCAACCGCACGACCGGGCATGTAACCTGGGAATCAGAATATAACCCCGCATGGACACCGTATCCCAATACCAATGGCGGCGAGACGTCGGGCAATTCGCTGGATGCCGATGGACTGGGTAATGTCTATGTCACCGGCTATGAGGCCGGTAACAATACGCCCGTCGGTATCTGGGGGGTCGTCAAATTCGACTCGTCGGGAAAATTCAAATACCACAGCGCTATTTTTGATGGCACAGCTTACACGTCGATCTATAGCCGCGGAATGTGCGCCTATGTGTACGATAACCGGGTGTTTTATTTCGGGGAGCTGCAGCGGAGCCAAACGCCGCCCGGTCCCGTATACAACAGCAGCTACTGCAATGTATATATGGTGGCGACCGATACCGGTTCGGCATTCAAGCCTTATCATCAGGAAACGACGCGGGCCAGATATCAGGAATTCAGTAATGTGCTGGAGATATCCAACGTCTCTTCGGGCAAATATGCAGTCCTAAAGCAGGTGGGGTTTTCGGTTTCCGTGGAATTAAGGGACGCCCGAAACGGCAATGTGTTGTGGAGCCAACAAGTCAAACGAGGATTCTACCTTGCCGCGGATAAAATGTGTGTCACGGCTGACAATAAGATCGCGGTGACGGCCATATCCCACCTGCAATCGCAGACTTTCTATGATCATTCCGCCAACCCCGATAGTCTCTATTTGTTTAGTTGGGATACGCTGGGCAACCTTGTCACCGAAAGCCGGTATATCATCCAGCAGGATCAGGATTTTCGGTCCATTCAGCTCTATCCCAGCCCGGACAGCAACACGGTGCTTGTTTTTTCACAACTGGACCTGTACGGGGACCTCAACTCCATTCACATCTATAACTTTAACAAGGCTACCGGCAATATCGGTGACTACGGCGACTATATATCCAGCCTCTATGCACCGATCCCCGGCAGGCAACGGCTGTTCCAGACCGTGTCACATGACACTGCCGTCCATTTCGAAAGCTATATGCCTTATGGCCCGTCGAATCAGATCGTGTACCGTCAGTATACGTTCACCAACTCCGGAGGAGGCGGCTGGAATTCCGCAAACTTCCAGCTAACCGGATTGTATGATGTCGTTCACAATATCGTCCCTTACGACTCTTCGTCCATCATCCTGCTGGCAACAGGCAATTCGTCGGGTTCGGCCAGTCTTATCCGTTATAGTACCATCCATCGATCCACCCTTTGGCAGACGTCCGATCAGACCTCCGCCTATTCCATAGATATGGGAAGCTGCAGCAGTACGGAGGTCTACCTGGCGGGAAGAAAAAGCGGCGGTCTGGTAATCAGGAAAGTCCGCGTCGCCGACGGGACCCAGGTCTGGGAAAAGATTGTCACGCCGGGCGGAGCAAATCAATACTATATTCCGATGGATCAGGCATTCAATGCGCAGCGAAATCAATATACCGTTGCCGGATATATTGCAGATACGACCGCCGTGACGCAGGCGCAATCCGCATTCTATATGACTTTTGACACGAACGGAAATGTCGTCAGGCAATGGGTGCAGGCAGGCGACTACAAGCTCGATAACAGTCTCAATAAAGTGCAGATCACTCAATTCGGACAAACGCTGATCGGCGGGGCGCTCTACAAAATGCCTTACGGCCGCTCGGGCGTACTGATCGAAGCGGATTCCCCTATCACACAACAGAAGGCGTCGTTAACGGTCACAATCACGGCAAGCCCACAGGATTCTGTATGTTCGGGTGACTCGGTTATCCTTGTCGCGAACGCGGCGGGCTGTAATTGCACTTATAGCTGGTCGACCACTCCTCCTGTAAACAACGATACACTAGTTGTAAAAGCGACCGGCAGCTATACCGTCACTGCCAGCAGCGGCACGGATTCCGCAACGGCTGTCCGGGCTATCGTCGTCAAGCCTGATCCGCCGCAACCTGTTATTTCGGAGCAAACCGGCATGCTCATTTCATCGGCCGACTCGGGAAACCAATGGTATTTCCTGGGCGTGCCGCTGGCAGATTCCATCGCGCAGCAGATCAGGCCATCCTCCACAGGCCCTTATACCGTTCGGGTGGATCAGAACGGCTGCCTCAGCCCTATGTCGAATGTATTTGCGTATCCGGGCCCGGACAGCACGAGCTCTGATACCCTGATCCTATATCCAAACCCGGTCAGGAATATCCTTCATATCCGGAATAGGATGCAGCTACCCATGCATATCGGGTTGTATGACGTGTTGGGCAGGAAATATGCCGAGATAAGCAGTACCATGTTCGATCAAACTTTTGATATGTCCTCCTTCGGGCCGGGCGGTTATTATGTAATCATAACAGACGACAAAACGGGTGTACAGTATAGCCTTATGATCCTCAAACTATAAAGCTCTGTTCGGCGGGACAGCTATTGCTTCCAAAAGTTGAACATCCAGCGGATCCCATATTTATCGAGGCAGGTACCCCAGTAAGCGCCCCAAAACATATCCTGCGGCGCCTGGATATCGGAGCCGCCGGCGGACAGACCTTTGAACAGCCGGTCAGTTTCATCCTTGCTGTCCGGCTCGAGGCAGATAGTCGTGTTATTCCCGATCTTTAATTTATGGCCCATCGATTCCAGCATATCGGTGCCCTGGAGCAGGGTGCCGCCGAGAATGGGAAGGGCCATGTGCATGATGGCATTCTTTTCCTTTTCCGGCAGGGGTGGCATGCCGGGTGTGGGGGGAATATCGGACATCCGGGAGACGGGTCCGGAAAATTCGGTCTTGAAGACGGATTTGTAGAAATTGAACGCTTCTTCGGTGTTACCCTGAAAGTTCAGGTAGATCGATACTTTTGACATAGATTATGTTTTTATTTGACAGTGTAAAGCTGCGATTTTTTTCCCACAGACAAGGGCGGTTATTCCGACAAGTTAAGGGTTAATTACGACAGGCGCTTTTTTAGGGGGATCAGTGTGAACCAAACGGAAAAACAACCTTGAAACTAACGTCCCGGCCCATATTGAATATGCCCTGCCGCTGGTTGGTGACGGTTACCAGGTTCCCGTTCTGCGCATAGAAATACTGCGCGAGATTCAGGTGATCGGCGTACGCGACATTCGTAAGGTTGGTGCAGTTCAGGTAGAAGGAGCAGATTATCCGGCCGGATTTGTGGTTGACGAATTGGGTACCAAACCCCGCGTTGACGAGGGTATAGGCTGCGGAGGGAACTTCGGTATAGAGGGCGCTGTAGATATTGTTTTGTTGCCAATAATGCGCTACGCCGATCTTGAAATATGTCCCGGAGAAGGCGGACCCGGGCTTGTCGTTCAGTCGGATCTTTAGCTCGCTGTGAAGATGGGGCGCCGGTATCCACGGGAGGTGATCGGTAGAGTCTGTCGCGTGCGGAAGCCAGGTATAGATGTACGTAAATCGGTTATTCCATTCCAGCCATTTCGCCGCCGCGGGGTGAACGTTGAAATAAGCGGAGACCCCGGTCAGGATGGCCGTATTGGACGACACATACTCGTAAACGGGAAAGCCCTGAGAAATGGAATCCGTCCGGTCGGCAAAGATGAAGTTGCTGATATGATTGACGAAGCCATCGAGCTCGAGGCTAAGGTCCCTTCCATTGTAGCCGTAAGCCAGGTCGAGTTGGTAGCCTTGTTCCGGTCGCAGGTTGATATTGCCCAATTGGAAGGCATTGGAGCCGATGTTCTGGCCGGTGCTGGTGAGCTCGTTGATGGCCGGTGCGCGGAAGCTTTTGGCGATATTGAGTTTTACGTATTGAGCGTGCGGGAGCTGGTATGAAGCGCCGATGCTTCCGGACCAGCCGGAGTAGGTATTGTTGAATGGGGTGAAGCCGTATTCGCCGTCGCCGATGAAGTTGGTGATATCATACCGCAATCCGCCGCTTAGCGTAAGCGCTTTGATATTCTTTTCCACAATGCCAAATCCGCCTACCTCGAAGTTCCGGTAATTCGGGATCTGGTAGTCCGGTGTATATGGCGCGGGCGGCGGCGGCAGGTTGTGCATAAATTCATAGATACCGTTGAGGCCGGTAGTGAGTCGGAGGCCGCTGGTTCCGTCCTCCAGCTGATATTTCAGCGCATAAGGAATATCGTAAACCAACATATTGCTCTCCCCTACCGTACCCGTGTCGATGTCGTGGTGCACGCTGCCGGTGAAGCCGACGTCAAAGCCGATATTTCCTTTTCCTGCATGGATATTGTTCTGCCACCAGGCCTGGTATTCTTCCAATACCTTGTCGCTGGGGATAGTGGCATTATAGGACAGGAAATTGCTCAGACTTGGCGCGGATTTATCGCCTACCGGGTTATTGAAGACGAATTTTCCGGTAGCGCTGTCGCGGTTACCGTTCGGCACCTGGATGCGCCGGTACAGCGCGCTCAGGGTCAGCCGGGAGTATCCCCATGACTTGTTGAGGCCGAGGGTCAGCCTGCCGTTGCCCTGATTCCACGCGGATCCCCAGACGTAGCCGTCCTTCGGGTTCCAATAGCTGTGAGCCAGCTCACCGCTTGCCTTCAGGTCATAGACGAAACCGTTGTTGTTGGCCCCCAGGTGCAGCGAGTTGCCGATATAGCCGTTATTCGAATGATATTCGGAAAGCCAACTACCCTGCGTCGTTCCGCTGGGTGGGAAAGGGGCGGATTTGAAATTGATCACGCCGGCCTCGGCGCTCGCGCCGTATTGCAGGGAAGCGGGGCCCCGGATGATCTCGGCATCATAGACCGCATAGGGATCGATCAGGATACCGTGGTCGTCGCCCCATTGGAAGTCTTCTTGTGGAAGCCCGTCTGTGAGCACCAGCACCCGGTTAAAGCCCAGGCCGTTGATCTGGGGCTTGGTAGTCCCTACCCCTTCGGTAGTCTCACTTACACCGGGCTGGTTGGCGACCAGGTCGATGGCGGTATTGGATGCTCCCTGAAGGATCATGTCGTGGGTGACCACACTAACAGGTACGGGGGATCGCCGGGTATTGGTGACGATACCCAGACTGGTAATGACCACTTGCTGCAGCGAATCGTAAACAGGATGACGGGGGACAGAGTCGATGCTAAAGCCGCGCGATGATTGGGCGTGAAGGCATGTCCCGGCTACCAGGAATATGCCCAATACGGGTAATTTTTTCATTTTTTGATCATTTGAAAAGTACGATGCATGAAAGGGATGTCGTCTCAGTCCAAATGATCACCGGGGGGATGAAAAAGGCTCCGCGGCATGCGGACAGGCTTGGCAGCGGCTATTTCCGGAAACCGCCGGGTGACCGTTGTCACCAATTGTAACGTTGTAAAGTCGATAAAAGATGCAGTGCGAAAGAGCGTTTCGGATTGCCCGTTCCCTGGTCTTCGCTCGGGGATCTGTCGGTCTTCCGTGTTGTCCTGTTGGTGCAGCTTTTTACAGAGCTGGCATCGGCCGTTACAGTGCATCCAGGGTCGGTCCTTGTTGACGCAATTCGCGATATAGACGGCGGGATTGACGTAATAATCGAAGACAAGAAGATACCTGTTGAATGCCTGGGCAAAGAAGGCCACCAGTAGTAGAAAGGCTGTCGTACGCCGAAACAACATCAACAGAAATTTGGCGCAAAAATAGGGTGTTTCGGTTAAATCACAATAATGTATTGCGGCCGGCCGTTGATAGGATATCCAATACTGTTGAAAAAGGCAATTACTATAGCATGGCTGTTGGTTATCTTTAGCGGAATGGCATATATCTTTTGGTATACGGACTGGAAATACAGCCTTCCCACGCCTGTTCCCAAAGAGTATCACCCGGTAGCTACCGGAAGCCCTATAGAGTTGAACGGCAAGCTGGCCGTTCCCGGTAGCAAGCCCGTCTTCATCCATTTTTTCAATCCTGACTGTCCCTGTTCCCGCTTCAATATCCCCTTCTTCAAGGCGCTGGAAAGAAAATACGGAGACAGGGTCTCTTTTGCCGTCGTTGTCCTGAATAATAAAGAATATACGGAAAAAGCAATACAACAAAAGTTCGACCTGGCTATCCCAGTGTCTTTCGATTCCACCATCGCGGCAGCTTGCGGCGTTTATTCCACACCGCAGGCGGTCCTGCTGGATGCATCTCATCATTTGTATTTTCGGGGCAATTATAACAAGAGTCGGTACTGTACGGATTCGAGAAGTAACTATGCGCAGATGGCGATCGACTCCCTGTTTGGCAACGTATCCCAGCCTGTCTTTGCCGCGTTTGCGCTGAAGGCATATGGCTGCACCTTACCGGTCTGTACGAAAAAATAGCGCCATGATAGCTCAGCAAACATACCAAGCGTTGCACGATGCCTACCTGGAGAAGGTTAAGCATAAGTCAGACAGGCTGATGAATTATTTCCTGGTCAGCTTCTTCATCACCGGTCTGCTTCTGGCGTTGTTCTACGACACCTGGCTTGTCGCTATCGGAGTGGGCAGCCTGGCGTTGCTGGCCTATTACTCCACAAAATTGCTGCTGCCCCGGTCGAATGCTTACCAATACATGGTAAGCGTGGTATTCGGCCTGTTCATGGCGCAGTTTATATACCAGATGCATGGGTTGTTCGAAATGCATTTTATCGCCTTTATCGGAAGCGCCATATTGGTCACTTATCAGAACTGGAAGCTGCAGATCCCATTGGCTGCGTTAGTGATCGTACATCATGCCTCGTTCGGCTATCTGCAATATATAGGATACGATAAGATCTATTTTACCCAGTTGGATTATATGACCCTCCAGACATTTATCATCCACGGCATCCTGGCGACGGTCGTATTCTTTATTTGCGGCCTTTGGGGCTTTCAGCTGAAGCAGCTCAACGAGCGGCAGATTGAACAGACTTACGAAATGGGGCGTTTCCAGGAGGAGCAGCTGCAGAGGAAGGCGCTTTTGCAATCCAATGAGGAGCTGAAGAAATCCAACAAGGAGCTCGACAGCTTCGTGTACAGCGTGTCCCATGACTTGCGGGCGCCGCTGTCTTCCATGTTGGGGGTGGTAGGTTTGTGTGAGATGGGGGCGCCGGACCCTTTTATGCAAAAGAATATTTCCTTACTAAAGACCAGCATAAAGAAGCTGGACGGCTTTATTATTGATATCCTGGACTATTCGCGGAATTCCAGGCTTGAGGTCGATCGCCAGGAAATACATTTCGATGAGATCCTGGCCGACATCTCCAATAACCTGAAGTTCATGGGTGCGGATGATCAAAGGAAAGTCGATATAAGGTTTTCGATCCGGAATGGCGTCGCCTTCTTTTCGGACAAAAGCCGGCTCAGCATCATTCTCAATAATCTGATCTCAAACGGCATCCGGTATCAGAATCCGAAGGTGTCCGATCCCTTTGTGGAGGTCAGTGTAGAAGTGTCCGGTTCAGCCGCCGATATCCGGGTCAGGGACAATGGGATCGGTATTGACAAAGGGAACCAGGCTAAGGTCTTTAATATGTTCTATCGCGTTTCGACCAATTCGATCGGTTCGGGGCTTGGGCTTTATATCGTTAAGGAGACCGTCGACAAGCTGCAGGGCGCAATCGAGCTTCGGTCGGAGCCGGGGAAGGGCTCGGAGTTCAGCATTCATCTGCCGAATTTGCCGAAGGGGCGGGAGGTTCCGGCGAATGGGCTGGGCGCCCGGGTAAACGGGCGGGATGTCCGGGCTAACGATAGGAAGGCGTAATTAAAAAACATCGGGTCGCATATGGAATATAAATACAAAAAAGTAATGGTCATAGACGATAATCAAATTGACCTGTATATTGCCGAAATGGTCATGGCGACGACGAAATTTGCCGAACAGGTGGTCTGCGTAAGCTCCGCGAAGGAGGCGTTGTCATACCTCGCGCCCCTCTATGAAAATCCTGAGGAGGTTCCTGATTTGATCTTTCTCGATATCAATATGCCGGAGATGACCGGCTTCGATTTCCTTGAAGAATATCAGCATCTGCCTGAGAATATCAGGAAGAAATGCATTATCATGATGCTTACCACTTCGCTGGACAAAGATGACCGGGACCAGGCCGAGCACAACGAGTTTGTCCGGCGATTCCTGAATAAGCCCCTGGACAGAGATAAAATTGCGGAGTTGATGTGACCGGTTGGTCAGGGAACTGCGGATGTTTCGGGAAAGGTCACCTGCCGCAGGATTGTTTCGCCCATGGGCTTCAACCAGATGTGGGCTGGTCTCCGTCTCACGGTGTCATATAAGGTGACCTCGAACCGGCTGTTCCCGGAATGTTCGATGGCGCCGCCTTTGTAGCTATATATGACGGGATTGTCCGGCCGGTAGTAGTAGTCAAAAAAACCGGCAAGCGGATATCGCTTCCTTATTTCCGCTGTTGCGTCTATCTGACTTGCGAGGACGAGCGGACCATTGGTAAAATATACGTCATTATTGCGGTCCCTGTGAATGACTATGTCGGCATACAGGCGGATATGGACCGTTTCACCCGGTCGCCATGTTCTTGTGATCAGATAATACCCTTCCTTTTCTGTGTAGGAGTAGCTGATAGACTGGCCGGTTGCCCAGGCAGGCTTACGGACGGCCAGGGTAAAGATGACGGCCCGGTCCGTGAGGACCTGGAAGTCAAAGGAGAATTCATCAGGGTAGACGGTCTTTTCCCTGATCGTCAGGGGCGTTCCTTTCCAGCTCGTGGTTACTTTACATGGTCCGAGCAATGTCGCGACCAGCCCGGAGCTATTGCGCATCCACATGCGATCGATGAAATACGGTGCGATCCGGCCTGCGTTGGGAACGCAACATACCGCCACATCCTGGTGGACGGGTGAATACTTGTAGCGGGTCTGACGGGGATTGCTGCTATCGCCGTTCAATCCGCCGGTCATATAATAGGAATTGTCCGTTTTCAGGTAGGCAATGCAGGAAGCGTCCGGATCGCGGGCGCCCTGGGCGGCGTTAAAAAACAATTGTTCGGCCTGGTCACCGAATGCAGCGGAACCCGTTTTGCCCATCAGGTCGATATACCCGTCCATCAGTTCGTGCAGTGAACAGTATTCGTATCCGGTCTTCGTTGCGTTGCCCTGGCGTTCCCCGATCCATTCATCGCCAGCAGGGGCGCCGGAAGGAGTGATCTCCTGACCAATCTTATGCAGGTAATCATCAAGAGCCTTAAGCAGGGCGGGGTTGCCCGAAGCATAGGCAGCGGCGGCGACAGCGCGAAGATGCTCGTAGGTATGTACGCCGTGTCCGCGCAGCGCGTAGGCAGTGTCCGTGATCTTGTCATATTGGGCATCCTCATGGAGGTTTGCCGCGGAAAAGTCCTTATAGAGGAATAATGCGTAGTTCAGGTAGACAGTCTTGCCGGTAAGCCGGAAAAGGGATTCCAGCACGTCGGTAAACATCAGCCCGTGTGACAGGCCGCCTACATCCGGGGTTTTTGAATAAAAGGGATGAGATGCGCCGGCGGGATAATGCCGCATAACGTCATCCACTGCCCGCTGGACGGCGATCAGGACCTTATGGTCGCGGGTATATTCATACCAGGCGAGGAGGCCGCGGAGAAGCGTGGTCTTTGCCCATAGCTCACCATTTTCGCCGTCGAAGCGATAACGCAGATCCCGCTCATAGATACCCAGATACCCGTCATTGTCCTGGGTGGCCAGGATCCGGCGGATCCAGGCCCGGGCGCGGGCCAGCATTTCCGGGTCGCCGGACAGGATGGCGGAGCGGATGAAACCGTCCCGCCAGTTGCCCTGGGTCTCACTATTCCACCAGAGGTATTGCACTTCGGCGGCAGAGTCGCCGCCGGCCAATGCTCCAACGTCTTTCTTCTTCACGTTTTTTGTAAGCCTGTCCCTGCCATAAATATCGTCTTTGATGATCAGGTTGGGGGCAAGGCTGTCGAGGTGGCCGGTGAACCCGCGCAGGTTGGCGCGGACCTGCGATTCCAGCCAGCCTTCGGGCCGGACTGCGCCGAAGGGGAGCGGTTGGAGCGCCTCAGGCCGGCGCGCGATGAGGGTGAATGGCGAATGATCGCCCTTCGGAAAGGGGGCAGCGGCCAGGACAATCAAAATAGTTAGCCATTTCATGTGATCAGTTCTCGTACAGGATAGGGTTCCTTGCGGTCCGGATGACCTCGCCGACTCTCGCGCCCGGGCACCAGCTGTTCCAATCGTTGACCTGGTTAGGGTTTTCCGGTTCTTTCAGCAGCATGTCCTTGTCCATATAGATCATAGTCATCACTTTTCGCATCCGGTCTGTCAGGTTCGCGCCGGCCCGGTGATATAGCCAACCGATGTGGTAGCTCACCTCTCCCAGGTTAAAGGGCTCTACGACGTGCGTATAGCCATGCCCGTGGAGCGCGTCTTCCAGCACTTGCTGGCTCTCGTCGCCGATCTTAAGGTCTCTTCCCGTTGAGAGTTGGTTGCTGCCTGCGCTGAATTCGAGCGGGCCCATCGGTAACGGGGTCTCCTGCAACGGGATCCATACCGTTATTGTACGGTCTGATGCGAGAGGCCAGTAATATTGATCCGCGTGCCAGGGAGTCTGACCGCCGCCGGGTTCCTTATAAAGGGCCTGGTCGTGATAAAGACGCACCCCGTCGACTTCCAGGAGGTCAGCCGCAATTTTGGCCAGCCGTTCACTGAAAACGATCTCGCGGACGGGGCCTGACTGGATCCAGATATTCATGATCTGAAGAAAGGCTTTGCCATAAGTGTCGCGCTGATCTATGGGCAGGTGCTGAGTGTTAAGCCGGTGGACTTCGCGGGTGATCGTCTCATTCATATACTGGATCGTCCCGGAAGAAAGAACATGACTCAGTTTGATATAGCCTTTCTCCCGGAAGAACGCTATTTGCGGTTGATCGAGGGGGTAAGGTTGGGATAGTTCGTTTTTGATCTCTGTAAGCATATCATTTATTTTGAAAGCGTTGGTCTTATCCAAATACCTGACCCATAGGGAGGGAGGCTGACGACGAATTGATTATCGCGGATCTGACTTGTAGAATTTCCGAAGACCCGATGCAGGTTCGGGTATGCCAGTCCGCCGATTGTCGCCTCCTGAGGTTGCGCAGAAAGGTTGACGACCAGCCAGGCAATGTCTTCCTTCCCTTTGACGCGGCGCCAGGAGAATACTTTGGGATTCGGATTGGAGAGCGTGTCATAATTCCCGGTTTGGAGAACGGGATTGGCGCTCCTTAAGGTCAGCAACTGCCGGTACCAGTTCCATAGCGATCCGGGGTCCTGTTGCTCTTCCTGGAGTGAAATGCCGTCGAAGGGTTTTAGATTCGTACTATCCCACCATGGCCCGGTATCCTTATACCACAAGGCCATGCCCCTGCCTGTGTCGGCGGCATACCATTCAAAGGCCTCCCGGCGGGGGATGTCGTTGGCATCGGTATTGCCGAACTTATTAAAGCCTCCGGCGCCGAACATGCCGAGTTCCTGGCCATAATAGATCGAAGGTATGCCACCCAGCAGCAGGTTCAGTACAGCGGCCACCCGCTCTTTACCGGGGGCTTTGTTAACCCGGCTGGCGAACCGGTCCACATCGTGATTTTCTATAAAGACCACCTGCTCCTTTCCGGCCGGCAGCATGCCGAGGGTGGTATCCGCGGCTTCCTGTAATTGCATTTTGTCAAAAGAAGCGATGGCCATGGCCAGGCGGAAGGCAAAGACCCTGTCGATCGTAGCCTTGCTGAAATAGTCAAAGCCGAAGGAACCCCAATCCGCCTGTTCCGCGACAAATGTCAGCCGGGGGTTGATCGATTTGAGTTTCGCGATCAGGGGCGCCCAGAACCGGGCGAACAATCCGGTAAGCCGCGGGTTGCCGTCGAGGTTGTCCATCGTGTGGTCAAGCCGGAAGCCGTCGACACCGTCGTCAAATTTCCCGTCGCCGTTGGGGTCGGCGAAATAGGCGAAGAGGTTCTCGTTATAAGTCAGTACGCCCGGGTCGAGAAGGTTGACTGTAGTGACTTTACGTGATTTGCCATTGTATCCTTTAAGTTCGGTGATACCCCAGATTATAGGGCTTGGCTTTAAATGTGCCGAATCGTAAAAAAGGAGATAATCTCTGCAGGGAGATTGGAGATTGCCGACAGCAGACTGCCACCACGAATGGCGGTCCGTGATATACTGCGTCTCCATGTCTATATAAAGTCGCATCCCGTGGGAATGCAGGCTTCTTGCAAGCTCGGTGAAATCCCGGGTCGTGCCGTAATCGGGATCTATCCTCTTCCAGTCATCCGCGAAATAGTTATGGTAGAATGCCGATTCATACAAAGGCGTAAGCAATACAGAAGTTACACCGAGATGCTGAAGGTAGTCGATTTTCTGCCGGAGGCCCCGAAGGTCGCCTTGCCGGTCGCCGTTGGCGTCAAAGAAGCTCCGTTCGAACACGTGATAGATAACTTCCTGTGGAAGGCATGCGGCGGGAAGAAGGGAGGCTAGCAGGCTTAGGATAATCGTTTTTGTCACCTGACAACTATTTTTGTCACTCTGCAAACGTAGCGAACGGGTTGTTGATATTTCCGCACTAAACGACCATAAATCAGCACTATATTGACAGAAATTGTCTATATTTCCCTGGAAAACACAAATTTTGTACGTTGAAGCCGCTTTTGGAAGATATCGATAGCAAGCGGGGGGCCAATTCGTATGTCGCCTACCGGTATGCGACCCGTCATTTCCCATTTCTCTGGCATTATCATCCCGAGTATGAACTAACGCTCATCCTCGAGGGGTCGGGGGAGCGGATGGTCGGGGACAGCCACGAATATTTTTTTCCGGGCGACCTTGTGCTGCTTGGTCCGGACTTGCCGCATACCTGGGTGAGTGAGACGCCGTCGGCGGCGGTAGTGATCCAGTTCTCAGAGGGTTTTATTATGCCGATCCTTCAATACCCGGAGTGTGATCGTATCCGGCAGTTGTTGTCAAGGTCATCACTGGGGCTGGCATTTCCGGCTACCGGGTTGGGTAAAGGGGATCTTATGGCGTCGATCGTCCGGCTTCCGACAGCAAGGGCTGCAAGCCGGATCACGGGGCTGGTGGACGTTTTACAGACTCTGGCGGGGTCGCGCGCGGGGGTGCGGTCGTTGGCGTCGCCCTATTTTCAGCCCGCCGTGGGAAAGAAGACAGAAGGGCGGATCGGGAAAGTCTTCCAATACATTCACCGGCATAGTGCCGAAACGGTATCCCTAAAGGAAATGGCCTCTTTGATCAATTTATCGGAGAGCGCCTTTTGCAAGTTCTTCAAGCGGACCACCGGAGAGACTTTCTCCGACTATCTGGCGGATATTCGGATTGGACATGCCTGCCATTTGCTAACCGAATCCGATGATACGATCTCAGCGATTGCCTATCGGTCGGGATTCGATAGTTTGACGTATTTTAACAGGGTATTTTTGCGAAAAAAGGGGTTGAGGCCGAGAGAGTTCCGCAAGCTGAAAAATTCTTATTATGAAGCAAACCAAACTACTTGACGTTGCCGCAGGCGATCGGTGTATTGTCCGCTGGATCTATCGGAAGACAAAAGACGGCAAACCCTGGCACCTTCGGGGGATCGATGTGTTCAAGGTTAAGGGTGGAAAGGTGGCGGAGAAGCTCGCGTATGTAAAAGGTTAAACCAATAAAACACCGCTCATGAATTGGAAGCTTATTTTCAGCCTCTCCCTTTTGGGGTTGGCCATGGCTTTTGCCACTATTACCCTGGTGCCTTCATCGGTAGAGCCCCTCTTTTGGGTGGCCATCTTTGTATTTTGCGCTTACGTAATCGCCAAAAGGGCCCCGGGGAAATTCTTTTTGCACGGATTCTATGTCGGCCTTGTCAATTGCGTCTGGGTCACGTCAGCTCACATCATCTTCTCTTCCACCTACCTGCAACACCATGCACAAGAAGCAGCGCAGTACAGCAAGATGAATGCCCAAATGGGCCTGAGTTCTATGGGTGCTATGTCAGTCTTCGGGCCGTTGATCGGGATCGCGTCCGGTCTTGTCATCGGGCTTTTTTCCTGGCTCGCATCCAAACTTTTAAAAAGCCGGGTATCGCCGTCATAGAACTCCGTTCTCCAACTGCGCGGCAGCATGATTGGCCGCCCTGGCGGTCAGCGCCATATAGAGGATGGACGGACTCTGGTTGCCCGTACTTGTCATACACGCGCCGTCGGTTACAAAGACATTCTTGCAATGGTGCAACTGGTTCCACTCATTGAGGAGGGAGGTCCGGGGATCTTTGCCCATGCGGCAGCCGCCCATTTCATGGATATCCAGACCGGGCGCCTGTTTATTTTGATGGGTCTCGACGTTGATACAACCGGACGCTTGCAGCATGGCTGATGTCTCCTTCAGAAAATCGTTGATCATTCGCTGGTCATTGTCGTCATATTCTACAGACGTGATCAATAAGGGAATCCCCCACTGGTCCTTTTTATCCGCGCTCAGGCGGACATGGTTCGTCTCCTTGGGCACTGTCTCTCCCTGCATATACATATATACCTTCCAGCCGCCCGGCTCGCACAGTGATTCTTTGAAGTCAGATCCGATTCCCTGGTCGGTATCGGCGTCGTCATGTCCCCGGTATGCGCCCATAAAGGTGGTGTAGCCTCCGAAATAATCCGTCTCCTGCCTATGAAGGTTTTTGTAGTTGGCCAGGATCAGCTCGGTCGGGTTGCGCCCAAAGTAGTATTTATCCAGGAAACCCGGCATTTCTGCGGTCACAGATGCACGGTAGTTCTGAAACGCTACATATTTACCCAACAGCCCGTTGTCATTGCCCAGGCCGTTGGGAAAACGCGCGGAAGTGGAGTTCAGCAGGATCAGGACGCTGTTTAGCGCCGATGCGTTCACAAAAATGACCTTTGCTTTATAATCGATCACCTCCCTGGTATTGGTATCGATCACGCGGACGCCGGATGCACGGCTTTGTCCTTCGTCATACGTTATCGAATGCACCACCGAGAATGGCCGAACGGTCAGGTGCCCGGTCTTTTCCGCCCAGGGAAGCGTCGAGCTGTTTGAGCTGAAATATCCACCGAACGGGCAGCCCCGCATGCACAAGTTGCGGGCCTGGCATTGCACCCTCCCCTGATCATAATGTATCTGTTTGGGTTGCGTCAGGTGTGCCCACCGGGCATGCACAAGGTGGCGATGGGGATATGCCGCGTGGATCTTTTTACTGATTGTGTCCTGTACGCAGTTCATTTCGAATGGCGGCAGGAAATCTCCGTCGGGCATAGACTCGATGCCGTCTCTATTGCCGCAAACGCCGATGAATTGCTCCACATGCGAATACCAGGGCGCCACGTCCTCATACCCGATCGGCCAGGCAATGCCATAGCCAAAGCGTTCTGGATTGGTGAATTCATATTTGCTCCATCGCTGACAGGCCCGGCCCCAGGTAAGGGACTTTCCTCCTACCTGGTATCCCCTGATCCAGTCGAAAGGCTTTTCCTGGATATATGGATGATCCTTATCCTTGATGAAAAAATGGGCATTGTCTTCGCCAAAACCGGCGGCTTTGCTGATCAGCGGGTTCTCTTTCAGAAATTCAGCGGTCATCCGGAGCCGGTGCCGGAATTCCCATGGTGCCAAATTGGCTGTGGGGTAATCTTTTATGTGGACTACCTCCCTCCCGCGTTCGAGGACGAGAGTCTTCAATCCTTTTTCACAAAGTTCTTTGGCGGCCCAGCCGCCGCTGATGCCGGAGCCGATGATGATGGCGTCATATGTGTTGTCTGATCCCAATATTGTACGGTCTTAGTTTCACGTAAGTTACTATTTTTTCCTATTTCGCTGCCAGCCATAGGTCGACCTGCTCATAAAACCATTGTGGTTCGTCATACATGATAAAATGTTTCGAGCTGTCGTTGATAGCGATGGTCAGTGTGGCGCCGTTCAGGGCAGACAGTTTTTTATATTGGCCTTCCAGGTTGGCCTTTACCGACTCCGCCGTCGCGCCATAGGCTTTGTATGCTGACCAATCAGCGAGCGCCAGGACCGGGCAGCGGATCTCTCCCATCGAAGGCCGGAGATCCTGGCTAAACAACTCGTACATCACTTCGCCCTGAGTGGACTGGTCCGAACGGGCGGCCATCGCGGCTACTTCATCGATCCGGGCGGAATCCCGGATCATCATGGGGAGGAACATTTTTTGGGAAGTGCTTACCTGGGAAGGGTTTTGTGCTATCATGCCGTTCCTGATCTGCAAGCCGATCCGCGCGGCGCTATCGATAGAGATATCAGGCCCCATGGAAAGCACGGGCAGAAATGGGGCCGAACTGACGATCACCAGGCCGCCGGCCAGATCCGGGTGAGCAACACCAAACGCCAGGGCAACCCAGCCGCCAAGGCTATGACCGACGATCACTGGCTTTTGAAGATGATTCTCCCGGATGAAATCCGCGAGCTGGCTCACTACCGCGCCGAGGATATTCTTGTCGGTGATCGGAGGCTGACCCGCAAAACCGGGCAGCGTAAGGGCAAAACAAGTGTGGTTTTTCGAAAAGTGCGCCACCGCATCTTTCCATACTTCTCCGCTGCACTCCAGGCCGGGAATAAAGATCAGGGGGCTGCCCTGCCCCGTCTTTGAAACGGCAAATGAATAATGCGATTGCGATTTGACTTGCGAAGCGCCAAGGAGAGCAAATGCAAAAAGAACGACGATTTTCATAATGAATGTTTTTTAATGGTGAATACTCCGCAAAATGACAACCGGCTTGCGACTTTCGGAAATCAAATTGACATAAGCGCCATGTTTGAGGATCATTCGCCGTTTTCCGGGGTTTTTTCAGGAAGAGTAGCATTGCGGCGGGCCAGGATGCCCTTATTTTCCTGACGCGGCCAAAAACCGCCATTACAGCAATAATCCGGCGCATTTCGTGGAAAACTATTGACTATTCCATGGCGAAAAAATAACTTGCCGGGAAATAGCCGCTGCATGTCTTTCATCTTTCGATACAAATGGCATTTTCTATTTTGGGTGGCCTATTTTGTATTCTGGACTACCCTGTCGGTCAATGTCTATCATACGCCTCTTTTGTTGGCCCTCCTGGCGACTCTTGGCTGGGCGATCGGCCAGGGCGTCCTCGGATATTTTTGCGTTTACCGGCTGTTCCCTCTATACTTCAATACCCGGCGATACGGTCGCGCTAGCCTGATCCTTGGCGGGTCCCTGGTCTTATCGTCTCTTTTTATCCTTGCTTTCCAGGTGCTGCTATTCAGTGTTGCGCATGAACCCATGTCCTTCTCATTTTTAGGGACTTTTGGCTATATGCTGTTGGGTAATTTTTATACTATCTTTATCGTCATTGCCATCAAAGCCATTCGCGACAGGGTGAGCAGCGACCGAAGGACCCAATTGCTGGAGAATGAGAAGACGGAGCATGAGCTTCATTTTCTCAGGTCCCAGATGAACCCGCATTTTCTCTTCAATGCCATCAACAGCATTTATGTACTGATCAAAAAAGACCCCGATCTCGCTTCCCATACCCTGCTGAAATTTGCCGACATGCTCCGCTATCAATTGTATGAATGCAACGCAGATCGGATCTCCATAGAAAAAGAGATCCTTTACCTCGATAACTATATCGGTCTCGAGAAGTTGCGCAGGGGCAATACGCTTTGCACGGAATATCATGTCGGCGACGAAGTGTGTCATTTTTCGATCGCTCCCCTACTGATCATACCCTTTGTGGAAAATGCTTTTAAATACGTATCTTCTTATACCGATCAGCCGAACCGGGTTGCAGTAAACCTGTGCTGCCGGAACGGACTTTTTGAATTGTCGGTGGAGAATACGTTCGACACGGAAGCCATCTTTCCGAATGAAAGGACGGGTGGAAACGGGGCGGGCGGGAATGGGACGGGCGGGAATGGGCCGGGCGGGAATGGGGCGGGCGGCGGCATCGGTTTGGAAAACGTGCGGCGCAGGCTCGAACTTACCTATAACGGCCGTCACCAGTTGGAGATCAGAAAGGAAGATAAACACTATTCCGTCCTGCTAAAAATACCTGTACAATGAATATACGCTGCCTCATCGTGGATGACGAGCCGCTGGCCCTCGAGGGGATGGAGCTACTGGTAAAGGAAGCGGGGTTCCTCGACCTTCGCGCATCGTGTGCCAGCGCCCTCGAAGCCAACCAGGTGTTGGCGCGCGAAGCTATTGACCTGATCTTCCTGGATATCCAAATGCCCCGCATCCGCGGGATCGATTTTCTACGTGGATTGAAAGACCCTCCGCTGGTGATCATTACAACGGCATATCCGCATTTTGCATTGGAGGGGTTTGAGCTGAATGTACTGGACTACCTCGTGAAGCCGATCGCACCGGATAGATTCCTGAAATCTGTCAACCGGGCCCGCGATGTGATGGACCGTAACGCAGAGGATTATTTCTTTATCAAGTGTAATAACGGGTATGAAAAGATTTTCTATGAATCCATCCATTATGTCGAAGCCTGCCAGAATTATGTCACTATTCACACGGCGGGTGAAAAATATATGACCCTTACTGCGATGCGTTCTCTCGAGGAGCAGTTGCCCGCCGGGAGTTTCCTGCGTATCCATAAATCTTATATCGTCGCGATCGGGAAGATCCGGTCGTTGAATGGCAATGAGGTCACCGTCGGGCAGGCGCGGATCCCGGTGAGCAAGAATTATAAGGAGGAATTAATGAAAATCATTGATTCTAAATTGATTAGGAAATAGTCACGAATTAAGTAACTTTGGATTGGGGAGATGATTGGTTTATGAATAATAAACTGGTATACTGGATACCCATCGTTGGCGTGTTTGTCAGCCTGGTGAATTACGATAAGGAAAATGGCATGGGCAGCTTCTGGGCATATTATCAAGCATTCATGCTCGTTGTAATTATTTGGATCGTGGCATATCTTCAGTCGTCGCACTGAGTATTGATCACAGGCACACACTACCCACCGGCGGACCGCAATTTTCAAACCATCCGTTCTTCGGGTCGGCGAGGGGGTTGTTTGTACTAAAATCATCTCCAAACCGTTATTATGAGATAAACCCAATATCTCTGATAACCAATAGACTTATGAAAATACCTTCTACCCTTCTCCTCGGAATAATGGTGTTCTGTTATTCCTGCAGCTCCACCAATCTGATGTCACTAAGCGTAAATGAACCGGCTCCGGTAAGCCTCCCGCCGAATGCAAAGACGGCAGCGGTGGTAAACAGAAGCCGGGCAGCCGATGATAGCCGAACTGTCGATGCCATTCACCGGACGATCTCTCTTGAAAGCAAGGAATTACAGGCGGACGGGGCCGGGGCCAGTTTGACCGGTCTGACGGACGCTTTGATCAGAAGCAACCGGTTCGCCGCTGTAAAAACTCTAAGTAATCTCGATCTCCGCTCGTACGGTGCCGGGGTGTTTCCCGTCTATCTGTCCTGGGATACGGTGGAAAAGATTTGCAGGGAGAACCAGGCGGATGTCTTGTTTTCGCTGGAACTTTTCGATGCCGACTCCAAGGTCGGTTTAAATATCGCTGCCTTAAACGTCGCCGCCCTCGGTCAGGGGTCAAATGTCCAAACAAAGGTACAGACCGGGTGGAGGATCTATGACCCGGCTACACGAACCGTTCTCGATCAATATGTTATATATAGAGACCTGACCTTCCAGGGTAGCAACCTTTTTGGCACCGGGTCTGCCCTGCTTGGCCGCAAAGAAGCGGTGATAAAGGCGGGCAACTGCGCAGGCCAGGATTATGTAACCCGCATCATCCCCTATTCCCTGCGGGTGTCCCGGTTTTATTATGTGCGGGGCAGTGGGAGTTTTATTGTCGCCAAACGCATGGCGCAATCCGGTGACTGGGACGAGGCCGCCAAACTCTGGCGTCAGGAAACCAACAACCCGTCCCGGAAAGTGGCTGGCAGGGCTTGCTACAACATGGCCATTATCTCCGAAATAAACGGCGATTTAAATGGGGCCTTGCAGTGGGCGAGAAAGGCGTATGAAGTCTATAGGACACCCTACGCACTTGATTATGTCAATATTTTGCAACAGCGGCAAAATAATGATGCGGTGCTGAGGAGCCAGACGGAAGTCACAAGCAATCAGTAGGCCTGCGGTTATGATACCTAACGGTCGCCATGGACGCCGGCAAAAGTGGAAGGGTCAATCCATATTTTCGATTCCGCACTTTCTTCCAGGGCTGCATAATATATTTCGACGCTGTGGGTCTGGCCGTCGTCTTTCAGCCTTATGGTATTCCCATCACCATGCTGATCATCCATTTTCCAGCTGGAGGCGGAATTGTCAGCAACCTGGAAGACGGCGATGCGGTACTCGGATTTCCCATACCGGTATAACAGTGAAATGGAAGGCCAGTCAAGCGGGAAACAGGGCCTGAACTGTAAGAGCTGATCCCGTCTTTCCAACCCGATAAACGAATCCAAAATAAACTGGTACATCCATCCAGCTGAACCGGTGTACCAGGTCCAGCCGCCCATGCCCTTATGGGACTCGTTTGCATAGACATCTGCCGCCATTACATATGGCTCTGTCTTATACCGATTGACGGCCGCGGCGTCGGCAGTATGGTTTATCGGGTGGATCAGTTCCAGGAGCTGCCACAGCTTCTCCCGTTGACGTAACGCCGCAAAAGCCATGAGGGTCCAGACTGCGGCATGTGTATACTGGCCGCCATTCTCGCGCACTCCCGGCAGATAGCCCTTTATATAGCCGGGGTTTAGCCCTTTTGAATCGAAAGGGGGGTCGAGGAGCTGGATCAGCTTCAGCTCTTTCCTGACAAGCTGCGCTTCGAGAGAGGCCATGGCCATTTCTGCGCGTCCCGGGTCAGCCGACCCGGAAAGTACGGCCCAGCTCTGGGAGATCGCATCGATCCGGCATTCTTTATTTTCTTTTGACCCTAACGGAGTGCCGTCGTCGAAATAAGCCCGTCTGTACCACTCACCATCCCAGCCGGCCGTTTCGATCCTGGACTGGATAGCCGCCGCTTCGGTTCGACAGATCTCGGCGAAGAAATGATCTTTGAACGTATCCGCGGTATCGGCGAATCGCACGAGTACATCACAGAGAAAAAAAGCAAGCCAGACGCTCTCTCCTTCACCCTTGTAACCTACCTTGTCCATTCCATCATTCCAGTCGCCCGTACCCATCAGCGGCAGACCGTGACGCCCGAAGCGAAGTCCGTGCCGGATGGCCCGGACGCAGTGCTCATACAGCGTTCCGTTCAGATTGCCGCTCACCGGCAGATCGTAGAAAGATTCTTCCCCCGGATACAGGGGACGGCTTTCCAGGTAACCTACCGCGTTCCCCAACAGTTCTCCGTCACCCGTGACGGAGACATACCTTGCAACAACAAAGGGCAACCAAAGGTAGTCATCGGAACAACGGGTCCTGACACCCCGGCCTTCAGGGGGATGCCACCAATGTTGTACATCGCCCTCTTCAAATTGCCGGGAGGCATGCAACAGGATCTGTTGGCGGGCCAGGTCGGGCCGGGTATGAAGGGTGGCCAGCACGTCCTGAAGCTGATCCCTGAATCCAAAGGCCCCGCCGGATTGGTAAAACCCGCTACGGCCAAAGATCCGGCTGGACAGGGTCTGATAAAGCAGCCAGCCGTTGGCGAAGATGTTCAGCCCCTCATCGGGGGTAGTGAGCTGTACGGCACCCAGGATCGATCCCCAATGTTGCTTTACACGGTCAAGGGAAAGCGAGGTCGTCCGCGGGCCGGACAGCTTTTGGATGAGATCGGCCGCCTCGCGGGTATTCGCAGCGCTTCCCAACAGGAATACGATTTCCTTTTCCACGCCGTCGGAGAGATCGATGGTTACCTGCAGGGCTGCGCAGGGGTCCATACCGGCGCCGCTTTTGCCGGATAGCCTTTTGCGGTGCATGGCCTGCGGGTCTTGCAGGTTCCTGTTCCGCCCGATAAATTCGAGCCGGTCGGTGGTAAAGGTCAGCGGGCTGGGATCATCCACTTTAAAAAAAGTCACCCGGTCGGAAAATGCTGTGTTGTAACGGTTCCTGAAAAGCAGGGCACCGCTGTCGGCGTCCAGTTCAGAAAGGATATGCATACTTGTTTTTGCAGGAACGTCTCCCAACACCATCTCCAGGTAGCCCGTAGCGGAAAGCCTGCGCCTCCGACCAGAATGATTTCCAACCTTCAATACCATCCATTTGACGGGCAACTCCTGGTCTACGAACACGCAGAATTCCGTGGAAATCCCCTGTTCGGCATGCTGAAATAAGCTGTAGCCAAAACCGTGTGTAGCCAAATAGGGCGTGGTCCCGCGAACGGGGAACGGCGTAGGTGACCAGAAATAACCGGATTCCTCGTCGCGCAGATAAAAGGCCTCGCCGCCGGCGTCGCCGACCGGATCATTGTTCCAGGGCGTGAGTCTGTATTCATGGGCGTTGATGGCCCAGGTATAGGCAGAGCCGCTTTCGGAAATGACAGTGCCCATATCCGGATTGGCGATCACATTGACCCATGGCGCCGGGGTCGTCTTCTTTCTGTCGGTTATGATCTTATACTCCTTGCCATCCGGGGTGAAACCGCCCGTGCCATTGTTAAAGAGAAGGTTGTCGGGAAGCGTGCTCCTACCCGATGATTCATCCGATGTCTCGGAACCCGTTGGCACAAAAGGCAAAACGGTTTTTTCCGCGAAGATGCGATTCACCTGTTCCGACAAGGTTCCTTTATGGTCATAGATAATAACCCTCGCGACACTTTCAAAGAGGATGCGGTCTTCGGGTGAGATCTGATCCGCGGAACGAACAAATATTTTGCCGGGCTTCTGATAGGACAGAAGACCTGCATCGGTATTGATAAGCCCCTGGATCTGGTCCAGCAGCTGTTGCCGGTAAGAACCATGATCTTCATTCCAGATGACCAGGTCGACAGCAAGTCCCTTCAGTCGCCAGTACGCATGCGCCTGGATCATCTGCCGTGCAAGGTCCAGGTTATCCGGATCGGACATCCGAAGCAATACGATCGGGATGTCTCCAGATACCGAGTGGCTCCAAAGGCCCGACTGTCCCCTGAAATTGTTCAGGATCACCGCTGGTTCCCCGCGAAGATCGGGATTGGGATAGACGATCGAGGATGCCAGCTGATCGTATAGCTGGGCATCGGCCTCCGTCGCATTGATCTGGCGCAACAACACCTGGTTGTGTGTCCACGCGAGCTCGAAGGCGCGGCTTTTCAGATGTTCGTCCTTGTATTTACGCATCAGGCCTTCGCAGGCCTCCCTTGTTTCACTGATCCCATAGATCAGATCGACGGTTGCGGTCTGATTTGGCTTAACTGTAATGCGATAACGGATCGAAGCGATAGGGTCCAGCACCGCGCCATGATGTCCGGACAGCGATTCTATGTCCATCGCCTGCGGGTTACTCAATGATCTTCCACGACCGATAAAGGTTGATCGTGCAGTCTCATAGGAGGGTATTTCAGCGGCAACCCCTTGAACATTCATCAAATGGAACATCCAGGGAGGCGTCTCTTCTTCCGATCGCGGCCGGCGGGTACAGATCACTGCGTTGTGTTCCGGAACGATCTCCGTCTGCACAAACAGGTTACTGAATGCCGGGTGCGCTTCATCCGATGCCTGCGTCGCTATGACCACTTCGGTATAGCTGGTTACTTCGAGGACCTTTGTAAATAAGGTGGTATTGGTAATCCTGATCCGGCGCATCTCCATGTCGTCTTCCGGGCTGATCACGATCTCCGTATTGGTGTTGATACCATTGTCACGTCTGCGGAACTCAACATGTCCCGGCGAGAACAATACTTCGTATTTTCTGGCGGCGCGCAAAGTGGGCTCATAGGTGTTCGACCAGAAATTGCCGCTGCCGGCCTCTTTTATATAGCAGAAAATGCCCCGGTCATCCTTTGTGGCATCTTCACGCCAGCGGGTAACCGCCAGATCTTTCCAGCGGCTGTATCCTGCGCCGGAATTGGAGATCATTAGTTGATAGCGGCCATTGCTGAGCAGCTGGATCTCCGGGATCCTCGTGAAGGGGGTATTGATGATCCGCACGGGTGCGCCGGTTGTCGGCGATTGCAGTTCGACCATGTCGGCGGTATGGGCGTAGAAAAGGGTGGCGCGGGGGATCCGCTCCTGCAGTAACAACAGGGTTGCCTGAAAGCGAAGTTCCGCCGCAAACCGCTGCTGCATGGGCTTATCTAATAGCACATAAGCCAGCGAAAGCAACCCCATCCCCTGATGATGGACCATAAAGGATTGAATAATGACCGAGGTCTTGCCCCTGGGTAGCCGGGAAGCGGTATAGTCGACGGCTTCATAAAATCCAAATTCACCTTCCAGTCCTTTCTTCGAAAGGGTCTGCAGGTTGGCAACAGCCTTTTCAGGCAGCACCATCAGGGCCAGCATGGAAGCATACGGGGCTACGACGAGATTGTCCTCCAGACCGCGATTCAATCCAAGGCCGGGGATGCCGAATGCGCGGTACTGATAGTTGAGACTCGTGTCGACCAGGTTGTAGGCAGATTCCGAAATACCCCATGGAACGTCATGCTGACCAGCATAGTCGATCTGGCGCCGGACCATTGCCTTGCTGGTTTGGGCCAGCAAAGTGTTCTCATAGGAAGGCATGACCAGCTGAGGCATCAGGTATTCGAACATCGATCCGCTCCAGGAAAGCAAAATGGGGTCTTCCCCGGAGTCGGTGAGAAGGCGCCCAAGGGCGAACCAGCTTTCTTGTGAAAGTTTGCCCTGCGCAATGCCGACAAAGATCCCCAATCTGACTTCGGAGGCCAGCAGATCATATAAACCGATATCCTTACGCTGCTCTTCAACGTTATACCCGATGTGTAAAAGCGCAGTGGCCGGCTCGAGCAGAAAATCATATTCTATTTCGCTGAACTCTTCGCATTGTTCCGCGAGCTCTTCGATGCGGCTGATCTCTTCGGTCGCCCGGGCTGCCGCTTCGCCGATGGCAGTTTGCATCCGGCTGAGCCAATCTTGTTCCCCCGTGGAATGTTCCTCCTGTCCATATTCATCGAAAGCTGTCCGACAGACCGTATTCAATCCCTGCAGCGATTGCAGTGTCGGCATTTGATCCAGCATTGCCAGACGGGGAAAGCATTTGGGGACGGGTAAGAGCGTTAGCCAGGGAACCAGTTTCAGCAGATGGTCCCGTTGGTCCTTCAGTTGAAGGGACAGCCTGCCGACCCATACCGATAGCCCGGTGCCGTTCCAGGCAGCGGGAATATGGATCTGATCAACAAGTCGAATAAGCGCATCCAGCGTATTTTTCGTGGCAGTCAATGACTCTTTTTCCGGTGAGGCATCCTTCAACAATGCCTGCAACCGGTCGGTATCCATAAATCGTTCTATTGACTGGCCCTGAAGGATAGCTGCGGTCGTATTGCAGCCCTGCCATATCTGCTTATTGATGAGGGGTTGTCCCGGGAGAGCCAGCAATCCCTGGCGTAGCGTGAGGAGATGGCCTGCCAGGTTGCCGCTGTCCACGGTCGATACGTACCGGGGATATAACGGAGACAAGGATCGGGTATCGTACCAGTTGTAAAGATGGCCTTTGAATCGTTCCAGGGTATTCATCGACCGAAATGTCTTTCCACACCGTTCCAGAAGCCGGCTTCCGGAAAGATAGCCAAAGTCATAGGCGGCCAGGTTGGCCAGCAAGGCCAAACCGATATTGGTAGGCGAGGTCCGATGGGCAATGACACCGCTCTCCAACTCCTGAAAATTGTCGGGGGGGAGCCAGTTGTCTTCAGCAGTTAGAAACTGTTCGAAAAACGCCCAGGTCTTCCGGGCGGTTTTATTCAGGAACATCAATTCTGATTCTTCCAGATCCGGCCGGTCCTCCATCGCGGGCTTACTGAGGCGCCAGACGAGGGCGGGGGCCAAAAGCCATAACAGCAGGATGGGGCTGGCCACTGCAAATACCGGCGGGTCCCTGAACAAAATGGCGGTGCAAATCAGTGCCAGCAGCGGCACTATTGCCAGGGATCGATAAGCGGACAGCAATGCGGTCCCGTTCGTTGAAGCGATCGTAGCAAAGGGCGTCCATTCCAACAATTTTCGCCGACTGATCATCATCCGCCAGAGCGCACGCAGGATAGCGTCCACATATTGGAAAGCCTCGTATGGGAGGATCGCCAGTCCGAACACAAACCGGGTTAGCGTGATTTTCAAGTTACCGGCCACTTCGGAAATGTGCGCTTTCAGGGTCAGGTCTGCAGGTTTGTTCAATAGCTGCCACGCGGAAGCGACGATGGGCGGCAAAAGGATAATGGTTGACACAGCCAGGGTCCAAAACCAGGGGTATGGCAGGATGAACCAACCCAGCAACAAAAGGGATAAGAGCGATACGGGTAAGAGGCTTCGCCGCAGGTTGTCGAATATTTTCCAGCGGGACAACGCGGAAAGCCTGTTCCTTGTCAAGTGCCCTTTGCCCGTCCTGACATAGGGCAGGAGCCAGGCCGAGATCTGCCAGTCGCCCCTGATCCAGCGATGATGGCGCTGCAGGTCCGATTCATACTGGGCGGGGTTTTCCTCATAAAGGAAGACGTCACTCAGCAATCCGGACCGCACATAACAGCCTTCCAGCAGGTCGTGGCTCAGGATGCGGTTTTCCTGGAAAACATCCCTGAAAGCCAGCTCGAACGTATTAACATCGTAGATGCCTTTCCCGATAAAAGACCCTTCTTCAAAAAGATCCTGGTAAACATCGGAGGTGACGCGCGTATAGGGGTCGATGCCTGAAACGCTGCCCTGCATGTGTAAATAAAGCGAAGTCGTTGAGATGGGAATACTCGAATCCACCCTTGGCTGCAATACTCCATAACCTTCCGTGACGCGTCTTTTCCGGGTGCTATATTCCGGATGGTTCAGCGGATGCGCCATCGCTGCTACCAACTTCCAGGCGGAATCGCGCGGAAGCTGGGTATCCGAATCCAGGGTGATCACGTATTTTACATCGTAAAGAACCTTGTAGTCTCCTATGATGAGGGAGAACTCTCCTTCTCCTCTTCCCCTCAACAAGGCATTAAGCGCGGCTAATTTCCCTCTTTTGCGTTCATAGCCCATCCATTTTCGTTCGCCCGCATTCCAAACTCTCGCCCTGTGGAATAAAAAGAAGATGTCGTTATCGTTTCGTTTGTATTTCTGATTTAATGCTTCGATCCTGCTGACCGCCAGGTCTGTCAATTCCTGATCCTCTTTCAGGGTCTCCGTATTGGCGTCTATAAAATCGGTGAGCAGGCCAAAGTGCAGGTTAATGTCCTTATTAGCGAGGAATCGGATCTCCAGTCCTTCCATCAGGGTTTCGATGTAGGCTTTGCCGGACAGCAGCGTGGGGACGATTACCAGGGTGCGGTACTCCCGGGGGATGCCTTTCGAAAAGTCCATCCGGGGCAATACTTTCGGCTTGACCAGCAGTGTAGACAACCAGTTGACGAGCGAGACGGCCAACTGTGCGGATGCAGAGACGGCCAGCAAGGCGACGACCGACAATAACAGCCGGCTGCGGATCCCCTGGCTATAGGGCAGATAGAACAGCCCGGTCGCTATCAGCCACGTGAGCACCAGGATCGATGCAAAATAAAGAGAGAAGGGGACCTTTTGCGCCGAGCGGATCAACTGGCCGGCCCGGCCGCGGCGGAAATGCTGGATTCCGATTGCTTCTACCAACTGGCGCAAACCCTTATCGATGAGAAAGAAGCCTACATGGCGCGCCTTTTTTTCGGATCTACCGGCAAGGGTCAGCACCGTTTGCGCGATCTGCCTTTCCGGCAGTCCGGAATTTTTAGCGATGGATTCCACGACGTGCCGGTAGCGGTCCCGCGTTGTAAAATCCATCCGGGGGTAAGTACCGGCCGGATCCTTTATGAGAACCTGTTCCACGCAGCTTAGCTTCTCGACGAATTCCCGCCAATCTGTGGTTTCGATGAAGCGCAGGGTTCCGATGCTGTTGCGAACCGAAACCTGGTCAGCTGCCTGCTTTTGGTTTTCCTGACGGACGAGGTCATTGCTGCTTGTGCCCATTCCTGAAAGCTGCTGCTCCAGCCAATTGAGCGCCAGCGCCAGCGCAGGCCCTTTGCCCTGCAGGCTTCGGGTAAGCCCCGCGACAAACGGGCTGCTCAACGGCGGTTTTGACCTTACCATATCGGCAATGGTCAGGATCAGGTGGGCCGTATCTGCCTTTACGGTGTCAATCATTTTGTCTGCCCAGTAATCCGCGAGGTTGAGATCGATCATATCCAGGGCGATCCTTCCGCAGACCCGCCGGAGGTTCTCGATGACGGCTAACCGTAGCATGATGGGAATCGCCCAGAGTTCGCCCAGCGTAAGTTCGGTGGTTGTCTGATATGCCGCTACAAAGCTGCCGAGGTTGGTTGCATCGACCCGGCCGTCGCTATGAGAAATAATCTCCAGCACGATGTCATAAACCCGGGGCATCCCAACGAAATGACCGTTGGCCAGGGCGGGCAAGGCTTCGCTGTATCCCTTTGGCAAGTGCTTCCTGGCCAGCACGACCTGTTCCTCGATGAGATAGAAGTTGTCGATCAGCCATTCCGCCCCGGGGCTGATAGTTTTACCTGCTTTGATATTCCCAACCAACAGGTTCCGTACTTCCAGCAGCGTGCTCTCGTTGTCAGCCAGCCTCTTGAGCAAATGATCGGAAGTGCGGGCCGTCTCCAACCGATGCAATGATGCTATAGTTTTCCCATGGCTGTTCAGTTGATCGGAACTATACAACCCGGAGCGAAAGGGTTCCTCGTTTTCGTTCTCCCGGGGACCCGCGGTTCCCTGAAAATAAACACGCAAACGGGACAAGAGGTCAAAGACCGTACTGGCTGTACCTTTCATCATAATGGAACTGTTTGAGCGCCGGGATTCCTATCGAAGTAACGGTCAGACGAATACGGGACTAAATAGGGGGAGATCAGGAATGGCCTGTAAAGGTAGGCTTATTCGGGGAATAAAAAAGGGAGCCATCACAGCTTTGTATGATGGCTCCCCGTATAGGGCGGATGCGTACATTTGCGCTACTCGCTTTTCGATGCATGGTGCCTTGCATCTTTCTTCTGGTGTTCGCGCGCCAGTAAGGAATGACCATAGGCGGCAACGGTACTTTCAGCGGCTTTATCATGGGCGCCGGCCTCATGATGGCGTACAGCCTCGAGATGGTGTTTGGCAGCCAATTGGTAATGTTCCGCCGCTTTTTTGTGATATTCAACTCCCTTCTGATTTTCGAGATGAGAGAGTTCGGCCTTGTCCGTTTTTGTTGGTGTACCAGCCTTAACTCCAGATTCTGTGATTGACATTCGTTTTCGATTTATATCGCGAGTATATTTTCACGATCTCGTAAAGGTGAGTAATATAACCGGAGGTCTTGTTACACATAACTCTCTCTCAGTTACATCATTCACATCCCTTTTCGCAATCGCAACTGACCGGGGCCTGACTAAAAGCCAAACATTAACAGTGGGACCGTTTAATATAGGTCTACCTTACACTCATTGCTGGTTATTCTACCGGCAAATAAATTTCAAAAAATGTCGAACATTACACAGGTTGTCAACGGGGAGAAGAACATGACAATTTTGAAGAAGAGCGTTAACGCGTCGGGATTGGACAGTGTATTAAGCGGTGCCGGCCCTTATACCGTTTTCGCTCCTAATGATCTTGCGTTTGGAAAGATGGAAAAGGGAGTTTTGGATGACCTATTGAAGCCGGAAAATAAAGCCAAGCTTGCCGATGTTTTGAATTACCATGTCGTTTCAGGCAAAGTCAACTTTAAGGATCTTAAAGATGGCGAAAAGCTGAAAACGCTAAATGGTAAAGAGCTGCATGTACACGTTAAAGACGGTCATGTAAGAATTGAAGGTGCCGAGATACTCAGCCATGATCTGTCCTCGTCCAATGGCGTGATACATTCCCTGGATACGGTAATGATAAAGAACTAGTTCCAGACCTTAATCATTCCAAAGCCACAAGTGAACTCTTGTGGCTTTTTTTTCCTAATTTTCTCATCAACCGGATATGCGAATAAAGCGCTTGCCACGTGGACCGGTAACAATTGTAAGGAAGGCCGAAAAGCTCGCATTGCTTTCGAACTATTTTGCTTAAGGCGGAATAGTGTACGTGACTGATCTGTGGAAATAGGTGATGCTCTATCTGGAAATTCAGGCCGCCCACCAGCCAGGAGATTATCCTGTTTTCTGTAGCAAAATTGGCCGTGGTCTTTATTTCATGAATCGCCCATTCGGAGTTGATGACTTTGGGAGTCTCTCCGGCTAAGGCGAATGTGGTCTTTTCTACCATATGGGCCAATTGAAATACCACCGTTAAGGTAAGCCCCATCGTAAAATGAATGATCAAAAAACCGGTCAGCCAGGGCCGCCAACCCAAAAAATAGATGGGCACCGCAACATAGAAAAAAGCATATAGAAGTTTGCTGGTCCAAAATAGCAAGTGTTGCCCGGGGTCGGTCATCTTGAACTGTGTATTATTGATCTGCCTTCTAAAGTACCACCTAAAATCGGTGCGTAGCATCCACGATAAGGTGCTTACGGAATAGAGGACAAACATATACAGGAACTGGAACCGGTGCATCGGCATCCATTTTTGGGTGGCACATTGTCTCAGCAGCGGGCCGTTGGCAATATCATCGTCGATCCCGTCAACATTTGTAAACGTATGGTGGATGATATTGTGCTTGATCTTCCATATAAAAGCGTTGCTGCCGAGCGCATTCATGGTCAATCCCATAACCCTGTTGATCCACGTTTTTCCCGAATAGCTGCCATGGCAGGCATCGTGCATAACATTGAAAGCTATGCATACCAACATCAACCCGAGGAAGACAGATGCCAGGATCCCCACTGCACCAGTATAGCGCCCCGACAGTAGGTAGATATAGAGGGCAAGGGCGCCGGGAATCAATATCCCCGTCTTTAAATACAGCTTCCAGTTCCCGGTCTTCTTTAGATTTTTTGACCTGAAATAGCTATCTACCGACTGCTTGACGGATTGAAAGAATACATTATTGCTGTTGGAAAAGGTTATTTTAGGCATAAACGGGCTATATGTGAATTATATAACGCCTTAATACAATCGTATAATATTCAAACGGCATCCGGGCGTTATCTTTGGTTGGACTCTTAATAGGATTTTGGAATGTACGGGGTCGAATTTCTATTCAGACCCCTTTCTTATCCAGTTGGCTCCATTTTTCATCAAGTACGACAGACAAAATGTAATATATGTCGCCCGGATCGGCGGGCTTGCTTATAAAATGTACGGCTCCCATCTCTTTTAATTCTATTGAATCTTTCACCTCTGTAGAAGTACTGTATATAAACACGGGAACGTCG
>DASZJO010000065.1:0-28096 GCA_035948015.1 Puia sp. | reverse complement strand
ATGAACAGTCCGTGGCGGCGGATCAGGACCCGTATGCGCTGCTGGAGGGTCGTGCGGGGCAGCAGACCTATTTGCTGGTGAACAATAAACCATCGGTCGATGGGGCATGGACGATCAAGGTGTTGCCGGTCGTTAGTGAGGCAGCGTTGCGGCAGCGAGCCTGGGTGGAGGATAACCGGCGGAAGGTGGAGGAGCTGTCGCATGGGAAGCTGGGGTATGTTTGGGTACCGAATACGGGCGGGCCGGGTTTCGTGTCGTTCAACCGTTATTTCTTTGCGCAGCAGGACAAACAGGGAGCAGTGATCGATGAGCGGTTCAACGGCGGGGGATTACTGGATGACTATATGGTGGATCTGATGATCCGGCGCATACGGGCGGCGGTGACGAATGAGGTGCCGGATGGGAAGGCCTTTCGGCTGCCGGCGGGCATTCTGGGGCCCAAGGTGCTGCTGATAAATGAGATGGCGGGCTCGGGCGGGGACTTCTTTCCCTGGGTATTCCGGCATCAGCAGGTAGGGCCGTTGATCGGGGCGAGGACCTGGGGCGGGTTGGTGAAGTCGTCGGTCCATTATGCGTTTATAGATGGGGGCGCGGAGACGGCGCCGGACAATGCGGTCTTCGATCCTGTCGCCAACAAATGGATTGCGGAGAATCAGGGGGTGCCGCCGGATATCGAGGTCAAGCTCGATGCGGCGTCGGTATCGAAGGGCAGGGATGTGCAGCTGGAGCGGGCGGTGGAGGAGTGCCTGCGGTTGCTGGAAAAGGAGCCGACGCCTACGGTGACGCATCCGCCTTATTCAAGGCCGGCGGTGAAGCCATAGGGGCGCCGCGCGGAGCGCGCGGCGCGAAGGGGGGCTATTCGCTGCGCAGGTTGGTGACCGGGTTTGCCATGGCCGCCTTTATCGCGAGGATGCCAACGGTGAGCAATGCGGTGCCGACCGCAATCACGGCCGCTACTCCAAACATCCAGGCGTGTATTGGTATCCGGTAGGCAAAGTTTTGCAGCCAGCTATTGGTGAGCCACCAGGTGATCGGCGTGGCGATCACAAAAGCGATGGCCACCCATTTGAGAAACGCGGTAGATAGTTGGGTCGCCAGGCCGAAGACGGAGGCGCCAAGGACTTTGCGGATGCTGATCTCTTTGGCGCGATGAACGATCACGAACGCGGCGAGACCGAACAGACCAAGGCAGGCGATGCCGATCGCGAGGCTGCCGATAATTGCGATGATGGTGCTGGCTTGCCGTTCGGAACGATATACTTCTTTAAAGTGGTCGTCAAGAAATTGTAAGTCGGGAGCCTTGTTGCCGGTGACGGCCGCGAGGGTGGCGTTAACGTCCTTGAGTGTGGCGGGGGCATTGGCTGTCGAGACTTTGATATAGAGTTGATTTGTCCAGCCTGGCGCCCAGGAGTAGGAGGTGATGATCAGGGGTTCTATTTTATTGTGGAGCGAACTGTAATTATAATCTCTCACGACGCCGACTATCGGACCGGGCGAAGTTGCATTGGTCAGGTTGATCATCTTGCCGATGGGATCAGTGTATCCTAATCGTTTGGCCAGCGCTTCGTTAATGATGTATTCGTTCTGAGGGTCTTTGCTAAAGTCCCGGCCCCGGACGATTTTCATGCCAAAAAACCTAAGATAATTGGAACTGGCATTTTCAAAATTGACAGACATTTGGCCGCGTTCGCCGCTAAAGGACGTATAGTCGATACCCATCATTCCGCCTCCGCCGCCCAATCCGAGATTGCCAAAGGCTGTCCCATTAACACCTTTGATCTTTTCCAACCCGGAGCGCAGCGCGCCGAGGTTTTTCTGAGCGGGCATATCCAGCCCCACATGGACGATCTGGTCGTAGGCATAGCCGAGGTCCTTGTCTTGCATGAACTTCAATTGGCGCAGGAATACGATCAGGGTTACGACAAAGACAACGGCGATGGTGAATTGACCGGTTACGAGTGCATTGCGCAGGGTAGTTCGAGAGCCATGGAAGAGCACTTTGCTCTTTAGCGCCTCGCTAATGCGGGAGGAGGAGATCAACAAGGCAGGATAGCCGCCGGCAAATAAGATCGATACCAGCAGGATTATAATATAGGCACCCAAAGCCGGGGGCTGGTGTAAGGCGGAGGCGTCCAGGTGGCGGCCGAGAATTTGGTTGAGGAAGGGAAGAAAAATATATGCCATTAAGATGGCGAGTAGCAGCGCGAGGAAGGTGGCGACAAAGGTTTCCGTCAGCACCTGGATGATGATCCGACCGCGGCCGGCGCCCATGATCTTTTTAACTGCTATTTCCTTTCCGCGCCAGGCGGCAACGGCGATGGTGAGGTTGATAAAGTTAAAACAAGCGATGACAAAGATGGCCAGGGCGACGATGATGAAGATGCGGATATATTTTCCATCGATCTTATTGGAGTTAAAAGCATCAGAGTTGATGTCGGTCGATCCGGAGTGGATCTCGCTGACGGGCTGCAGGCGCATATCGAGCCATTGGAACTTCCTATGGAGCGTCTTAGTTAAACTGGAATCGAGCGCCGCAATATCGACATGGGGCCGCAGCCGCAAATACGTTGGCCCCAGGAGGACGCCATAGCTGGTCCCGAGAAAGCTTTTCTGAAATTCATCGGAGATGGGCAGCAATCCTTCCACCTGCAGGTGGGAGTTGGCCGGAAAATCATTGATGACGTTGGAGACGACTGTCGGCCAGGCGGTGGTGTCGTCCACCCGCAACGTAATGATCTTGCCGGCTGCGGGGCTGCTCCCAAATAGTTTGCGGGCGAGGCTGGCCGTTAGGGTGATGCTGTGCCGATCGCGGATGAAATCGCCCGTTTGGCCTTCGATTATCGTCACGCCGAATATATTGGCAAAGCTGGTATCCGTGCAGACCAACCCGGTGGGCTTTAACCTCTTGCCTGCGTATTCCAGCGTGATGTCGGGATAGATATAGGGCGTTGCCGGCAGGACCCGGGTGAAGCTGATGATTTCCGAGTGGTCGGCCTTCAGGAGGGGTGCAATTGGCGGACCAAGTGCGGCGGCGACTTGCGGTGTCGTGCCCGGATAATGCATGTATTCATTGAGGCGATACACGTTGGACCGGTCGGGGATCCGGGTGTCGAAGCTCAGCTCGTTGTTGACGTAGAGACCGATCAGGAGACAGGCAGCGATGCCTGCGGCAAGGCCGGTAATGTTGATAATGGAATAGCTTTTGTTATGGGAAAGGCTGCGCCAGGCGGAGCGGAAATGATTAAGAAGCATAGGCAGTGTTTGGAAATGGGCAACATAAGAAATGCCAAACAGGTAAAGAGTTATGCTTCAATAGGTTAATTAATAATGTGGAAAGGAGTTGTTCGGTTTTGAGACAGAAAGCGGTCATTTCCGTGCCAGGGTCTTTTGCAAGCGGGCTATCAGGCTTTCCTCATCCCAGTCGTCATCATAGCGGAGGCCATTGATAAAAAAACCAGGTGTTCCGTTGACGCCGCTGCGGACGCCGCTCTCGAAGTCGTCGTCGACTTTTTTTGCGATGGCCGGGTCTTGCAGGTCCGCTTCAAATTTAGCGATGTCCAGACCGAGGATAGTAGCCAGTTTGTTGAAAAAATGCTGTCCAGACATACTTTCCTGTTTTTCGTACAGAAGATCATGCATTTTCCAATAGGCATCCTGCCGTCCTGCCGCTTCCGCGGCGAGCGCCGCTGTGTAAGCCTGCGGATGTGCATCTGTCAGGGGGAAATTGCGGAAAACAAAACGCAGATCCTTTCCCAGCGTTGACTGGACTTTTTTGATGATGGGATAGGCGCGCCCGCAATAGGGGCATTGGTAATCGCCATATTCGAGCAATTCCAGCGGCGACTTGATTTCACCCTGGTAGTGATCTTTTTCGGAAAAGGGAGGACGCAGGGAATGTGTCATAGTTTATGATTTTACAGGTTGACTCATCTCTTCCAGGGCATCGAGGATACCGTCGGCGCCAGGATTGATACCTACCGGGGACAGATAGCTCCACCGGATGCTGTGCTGTTCATCGAGTACGAAGAGCGCACGCTGACATTCACCTTCCTTTTCATCATAAACGCCGTAGAGCCTGGCGACGGCGCCTTTAGGCTCAAAATCGGCCAGCAGCGGAAAATGGAGCTTGCGGTCCGCCGAAAAAGCCATGTGGCACCATTTGCCGTCGACGGAAATACCCAGCAATTCCGCGTTGTAACGATGAAAAAACTGCAACGATGCATTGTACAACGCCATCTGGTCACTGCACACCGGGCTCCAGTCGGCCGGGTAGAAGGCAAGAATGACTTTTTTGCCGACCAGTTCGCTGAGGCGAAGCTTTTGATCGGGCGTGCAGAACAGCTCGAAATCAGGGGCGGAGGCACCTTTTTGCAGCATAAAGTGATGGGGATGTCCCCCGAATTTACGAATTTGTAGATAATCCATTCAATAAACACTTCAATATGTTGACTGCTTTAAAGAAATTAGGCTTGCTGCCGCTGGCGGCGATCGTACTGACAGGGCAGGCGCAGACCTTTCGGATAACAATCGCCCCCACCCTGCAACAGGAGGTGCTTGACGGCCGGCTGTTGCTGCTTCTATCCAACAATAATAAGGAGGAGCCGCGTTTCCAGATCAATGATGCCGCGGGGACTCAGATGGTATTCGGGGTCGATGTGGAAGGCTGGCAGCCGGGGCAGTCGCAGTTGGTCGATATGCGGGCTTTTGGGTATCCGATAGAGCGGCTGAAGAATGTGCCGGCGGGCGATTATTATGTTCAGGTGCTCTTGCATAAGTATGAGACGTTCCATTTGAAGAATGGGCATACAGTGAAGCTGCCGATGGACCGGGGAGAAGGGCAGCATTGGAATATGGCACCGGGGAATGTTTATTCTGCGCCGGTAAAGATCCATTTCGATCCGGCGAAGTCGGGTGAGGTCGATCTGCATATAGATCAAATCATACCGCCAATCAAGGAGCCGGAGGATACGCGGTATGTCAAGCATATCAAGATCCAGAGTAAGCTGTTGACGGAGTTTTGGGGCAGGCCGATGTACCTGGGTGCGCATATCCTCTTACCGGAGGGATGGGAGGAGCATCCGAATGTCAGGTATCCGCTTGCCATCTTCCATGGGCATTTCCCGGCTGACTTTGGCGGTTGGCGGACGACTCCACCGGATGAGCATTTGCCCTATGATACGAGTGTAAGGTTCAGGATCGCAAATTATGGGAAGATCGAGCAGCAGGAGGCGTATGATTTTTATAAGCAGTGGACGGGGCCGGATTTTCCACGGGTGCTGGCGATCGAGATCGAGCATGCCAATCCCTATTACGATGACAGTTATGCGGTGAATTCGGAGAATCTTGGGCCATATGGGGATGCGATAACGTATGAGCTTATCCCGGAGATCGAGAAGCGGTTCAGGGGTATCGGCCAGGGCTGGGCGCGTTTCACTTATGGCGGCAGCACAGGTGGCTGGGAAGCGCTGGCCGTGCAGGTCTTTTATCCCGATGAGTACAATGGCTGTTATGCGGCTTGCCCGGACCCGGTCGACTTTCATCACTATACGACGATAGACATCTATACTAACAAGAATGCATATTATGTGGAGAGCGCCTACAAAAAAACGCCCCGGCCGGGAGAGCGGGATTATCTGGGACATGTGATGGCCGAAGTGCAGGAGATGAATCAACGGGAGTTGGCGCTGGGAACGCGGAGCAGGAGCGGCGATCAGTTCGATATCTGGGAGGCAGTGTTCTCTCCTTCGGATATGGACGGTTATCCGAAGCGGATCTTCGATAAATATACGGGTACGATCGACTCGTCGGTAGCCGGGTATTGGCGGGAGCATTATGACCTTACGCATATTATTCAACGGGACTGGCCGAAGATCGGGGACAAGTTGAAGGGCAAGATCCATATTTATGTGGGGACGATGGATACCTATTATCTTAATGACGCGGTTTACGATGCGGAGGACATGCTGAAGAAGCTGGGGGATCCGGCCTGCGGGTGCCAGGTAGATTATGGGGATCGGGCGGAGCATTGCTGGAATGGGGATCATGCACACCCGAATTATATAAGCCGGCTTCGTTATCACCAGATGTATATCCGAAAATGGGCGGAGGAGGTGAAGACGCGGGCGCCGAAGGGGGCCGATCTTAAATCCTGGCGGTATTAATTCTTCAGGAAACCGAAATCGACTACGCGGCGCAGGTATTGTTTGTCGCGGATGATCCAGGTATATTCGACGCCGAAATTATCGTTATTGAACATATAGATGTAAAAGGTGTGCTTATCGTTGGAAAGAAAAACCCCGTTGCGGGTGCGGGTGGCTCCGCCTTCGTTGTAGCTGAATTTCGGTTCATACAAGTCAAAATAGGCCGCCGGCGGAATGGGTACGGTGTCTTTGCCGACGACGACGGTAATGGATTCGATGGTTGTGTGGGGAATTTCACCCGGTGTGGCGCCATAGTAAGGTTTGCCGTCGATCCGCAGGATGTGCTCTTCATTTTTCATGAGCTTGTGTTTTGCGGGCGTAAAGATACCGGTCTTGATGATGACCTGGATATTGTCGTTCTGGAAGGACATGAAGTTGACGCCGTAGTCTTTTACCGGGACGGTTGCCAGCTGGCCTTTTCCGATGCTTTCGTCGAGGGCCGCCAGGGCGAAGGTGGCGATATCGCCCCGGATATCCTGTTCACGGATCTTGCTGAAATTATCCTTTTTAGAGCGGAAGTCGGGAAAGTCGAGGTCCTGGGCAAAACAGGCTGACGCGGTCAGGACAAGGAGGAGGCCTACGCAAGGGGCGGCAAAAGGAGCGAAGACTGTACGCATAGGGAGTTATTTATAAGTATATTGATATTCGACATGTCCCACCATTTCGCGCTGTTTGGTAAAACAGGATTCTTTTGTCTTCAAGCCTTTGTCGTTATAGTCATACATCCATTTCTGGTAGCTGCCGGCCCCTTCCTGAACGGCGATAAGGGAGGTCACCCTGCCGTCGGCGCCGTATTCTAAAATGTTATCGGGGAGCAGGCGCCGGGCTTTTAGATTGTACCGGACGATATCGGTCAGCCGGTTGGCGTCATCGTAGTAATAGTAGATCGTCGGGAGGTTCACCTGGTTGCGGGTGGCGTGTTCCTCACCGATGTTGCCCTTATCGTCAGGGACGAAGCGGATATAGGTTGTATCGGTACCGTTCATGATCTTTAGCATGCCGGTCGGTTGGTCGTTTGCGGAGGCGTATTGCCAGAGATGAGTCTCGACGGCTTTGACGTGGTTGTCGGTTTCGGTAGAAGTATTGGTGATCGACAGCAGCCGGCCATGGTCGTCGTACTGGTAGGAGGATACGCTTTGGTAGGTGTCACTGGTGTCGGTGATGCTGGTGAGCAGGCCCTGGGGAGAATAGGTGGCAAAGGTCCAGGTTTCGGTAGCGCCGTTGGTCTTCGAGTGTGTGGTCATGCCTGAAAAATCGGAGTTGACTGTCTGGTCTATCTGGAAGCCATCGGTCGGCTGGCCGTCCCCTTCAAAGCTGTTCAGTCGGACCGACTTCACGCGGGCTGATTTATACGCCTGCCATTGGGCGATATTCTGCCGGGTAGCGACGATGTCTTTGTAATAGTATTGGGCATTGGCTACCCCGGTTAGCAGGATTAGGAACAAGGATCCGATCAAAAATTTCATTCGACAAATTTAGAAAATCCGGTGATACCGGCCGAAGGCCGGGACGGAATCACTGTCACAACGAAAAAAACGCCGATTTAATATTTTCGGGGCGGGTCAAATGACTAAAAAGACGGCCGGAGGCCGTCCGACCGAAGGTCAGACGTTAGATTTTTGCGGGAAATGCACTATTTTGGCGGAGCGGGGCATTTCCCGCACATTTAAAAGTGAAAATTTAAGCCGGTGTCGCACTTAAAGGAACGGAAGGAGAAAAATTGTCTAAACTGTCAGACGACTGTTATTGGCCGTTATTGCCATGTGTGCGGGCAGGAGAACCTCGAGCCGAAAGAATCGGTCTGGCACCTGGTGACGCATTTCTTTAACGACATCACTCATTTTGACGGCAAGTTCTTTGCCACGGTCAAGTATCTGCTGTGGAAGCCGGGTTTCCTTTCGGCGGAGTATATGGCCGGGCGGCGGATGAGTTATCTGAATCCCATCCGGATGTATGTCTTTACGTCAGCGTTCTTCTTCCTGATCCTGTTTGCCTTGAAAAACCCGAAGGACATGGTGCATGAATCGAAAACGCCGGATAAGGGACAAACGATCGCTGAGCTGAATCAGGAGCGGGCGAAGTTGCAGAAGGAACTGGCTGGGGACGAGGATCATGGAGACTCCGTCAGCACCCAGAAAAATATCGTGCGTCTCGATAAGAGTATCCGCCAATACGCGAAGAATTACGGGGATTCGATTGGAGGAAAGACCGTTGGCGGCCAGTCGACGCTTTTCGGAGAGATAGCCGGCGATTACCCGACGGAGGAGGCTTATGATTCTGCTCAAAAGGCGCTGCCGGACAGCCTTCGGGATGGTTGGCTGGAGCGGACTGTCAGACATAAGTGCATTGCCGCAAATATTGAATTCAATAAGGACAAGCGAGCGTATTTCGAGCATGTGGCCGAGAATATCCTGCACTCCATTCCTAAGGTATTATTTGTCTCGTTGCCGATCTTTGCGCTGATCCTGAATATCATGTATTTTCGGCGCCGGAAGACGTATTATTATGTGGATCATGGCATTTTCGCGATCCATTTGTACTGTGCGACCTTTATCCTGAGCATGGCCATTCTTTTGCTCTCCGAGCTCGTGAGTGCGCTGGGAATACGATGGCTTAATATCGTGGCCGGGATATTGATCTTCGCGATCTGCGTGTATATAACGATCTATCTGTACAAGGCGATGCGGGGATTCTACCGGCAGCGCAGGTTCAAGACCTTTGTCAAATACTGTCTGATCTGTCTGCTGGCCTTTACTGTCAACATGATTATCTTTGTGATCTTCGCTCTGTTGTCGATTGTCTCCGTGTAGATCGGGAACCGAGGACAAAATTGAAATTCTATTTATGGGTGAAGTTACTGGCTCTTTTGGACGTCTGGTGCAGATCATGGATGAACTGCGGGAGCAGTGCCCCTGGGACCGGAAGCAAACGATCGGGACGTTGAGGCCGCTGACGATCGAGGAGACTTACGAGTTGGCGGATGCCATTACGGACGGGGATTGGAAGGGGATCAGGGAAGAGTTGGGGGACCTGCTGCTGCATATTGTCTTCTACGCTCGGATCGGGCGGGAGCAGGGCCAGTTCACCCTGGAAGAGGTCATCAACGGTATTTGCGATAAGTTGATTGCAAGGCATCCGCATATTTACGGGTCGACGGCCCAGGAGGGACTGGTGGAGGTTAAAAATGAGGAAGATGTCAAGCGAAATTGGGAACAGCTAAAGCTCAGGGAGGGCAAAAAGTCGGTCCTGGGCGGAGTGCCGGTCTCGCTGCCCGCTACGATCAAGGCGACGCGGCTCCAGGAAAAGGCTGGAAAAGTCGGTTTTGAATGGGACGAGACGGCGCAGGTCTGGGAGAAGGTAAAGGAGGAGATGGAGGAGCTACAGGAAGCGGTTGTCCTGGGTGATCCCGGGCGGATCGAGGAGGAGTTTGGCGATTTGGCGTTCTCATTGGTAAATTACGCACGATTTTTGCATATAGACGCGGAGAATGCCCTGGAGAGAACGAACCGGAAATTCATCCACCGGTTCACCCGGATGGAGGAGGAGGCCCGGTCGCGGGGCCGGTCGCTGGCGGACATGACCTTACAGGAAATGGATGATCTCTGGAATGTGATAAAAAAACAAACCAATTGAGATCGTTTCTTATCGATATTTTCCGCAGGAACATTTATATCCTGCTGACCGCGTTTGGGCTGTTCCTTACCGGATATTTTCTCAACCTTTATTTCAGCGGTGCTACTTCCGTCAGTCGGCTGCGTAATTCGATCCAGTCTTTTTTACGCGAGCGGGAACGGGATTTTGATGAGTTGTCGCAGGACACTGCGCTGCTGTCCCGACTGGCTGAGAAGCAATATACGAAGGTAGAGCTGGACAAGGCGGTTGATAAGAAGTACGGGATTTTCCTGTATGGGTCGGATTCGGTTGGCGCGGGGTTATACCTCCAATTCTGGAATGACCAGCGATCGTTGCCGACGATGGCACTCATCAACGGGCCGGATACGGCGGGATTCGTCCAACTCTCCAACGGGCAATATGAATATATCAAACGGACGGTCATCAACGCCGATGGAAAGCTGCGTCTGGCCATAGCGCTGATCCCGGTGCACTGGCAATACTATATAACCCTATCCAATCTTTCGCCGGAGTTTGCCGACTTTCCATCGGCGGAGAAAAGGGTAGAGGTTGTGCAGACGCCGACCGATCTGCCGGTGGTCAGCTCGCGGGGGACAGTGATGTTCTATCTTGCCAGGAAGGCCGGCTATCAGGCTCCGGCCAATGTCTGGCTGATACCGTTAGTGACCCTGCTGGGGCTGCTCCTGGTGCTCATAATTATCCACAACATAGCGCATTCGGTCTCGCAGCGTTGGGGCAAGTGGTGGGGGATCGCGTTCCTGGTCACGACGATCGTACTGTTGCGGGCGATCATCTACCTTGTCCCGGGGTTGCTCAATCTCCGGCAGTTCGACCTGTTCGATCCGACCATTTACAGCTCCAGTGTCATCCTCAGTTCGCTCGGGGACCTGGTGATCAATTCCTTCCTTTTCTGCTGGATCATTATGTTCATTCGCCGGGAACTGAGCGACTACACGATCCCGCAATCGGTGCACCGGTGGAAGAACTGGCTTTGGATCAGCGTTGGGCTGGCCTTGCTGGTGATGACGACCTTTCTTTTTGCCAATATTGTGCAATCGCTGGTGACGGATGCGAAGATCTCTTTCAATGTGACGAACTTCTTCAGTCTGCTAAAGAATTATAGTTTTATTGGCTTTATTGCGTTGGCGGCCCTGGCGCTGGGTTATTTCTTCCTGTCGCAAATCCTGTTCCAGCTGATCGGCTACCTGATCCGGTCGTTGTCGATCGTATTGTATATTATCACGGCGACGATAGGGTTGCTGGTCTTGACCTTTATTCAGCGAGCGGAAATGGTGGAGCTGGATATTTACGTACTGGTCTGGCTATTGGGTTATGTCTGGCTGATGCAGCGGCGGATATTCTTCGATCTGCGGTTCCGGTTGAATGTCTCCGAGGTGCTTTTCTGGCTCTTTATCTTTTCCATTTCCATTTCGGCGGTGATCCTCTTTGAGAACCGGAAGACGGAAGAGGCACATCGGCAGGACATGGCCGAGCGGTTGGGTAAGCAGTCCGATCCGTCCAGTGAGTCGCTGATGAGCATTTATTTCAGCTACATCGACAATGACTTTCTGACGGCCAACTTCGGTCGATTCCACGATCCTTACTCCAACCAGTTGATCAAAGACAGCATCGCCAACAAATACTGGCCCGCTTACCAGGAAAATTTCGATACGCGGTTGTATACGTTTAACGGCGATGAGAAACCGCTATTCAATGACCCGCCGGTCTCCTATGATACGCTCAATACGACATTTACGGTTCAGGGGAAAAGCACCGATATCACGGATCTCCGGTACGTGGTGCGGGCCTTCGACAAATTTGCCTATATCTATAAGAAATCGGTGCGGAACGACACGACCGGCAAGGTGGCGGGCTATCTTTTTATCCTTTCCGAGCCAAAAAGCCAAAAGAGCGGGGACGCGCTCGTGCCGGAGCTTTTCCATGAGCACAATGAGGATCTGCCGGAGTATTACGCCATTTATAACAAGGGGGAACTGGTAAAACCCTGGGGCGACTATCCATTTGCCACGCATCTGACGGCGGCGCAGGTGCCTAAATCGAATTATATACATATCAAAAAGGACGGATATGACGAATTATGGCACCAGGTCTCGGCCGATATTTCCGTAGTGGTAGTCAAGCGAGACAATTCGGCGATCGAGGACATAACGCTGTTCGCCTATCTGTTCAGCGCCTTCCTTTTCCTGGTTTTCCTGTTTCGGGTCGCGGCCCTGCTGATCTGGTCGCGGTTGCACTGGAGCCAGCTAAAGACCTACTGGCAAATGAATATCCGGTCGCAGATCCATACGACGATCATTTTTGTCAGCCTCTTTTCCTTCGTGGTGATCGGAGTGGCAACGATCATCTTCTTTATCAACCGGTATAACCGGAACGACCAGAGCAGGTTGAGCAAGGCCATGACTGTGATGGTGAGCGAGGTACAGAGCAAGTTGTCGGCTCCCGGCGCGTATAGCGGGGATGGAGGTCTCTATTATCAAGGGTCGCGGGTGGAATTGCAGGGATTGATCGAAGAGATCGCCCAGGTCCACAGCTCAGATATCAATATATACGACCTTGACGGCAATTTGCAGGTATCGTCGAATCTGTTCGTGTACAATAAGGGGATCCTGTCGAAGAAGATGCATCCCATCGCGTATTACCACGTCCACCAGCTAAATCAGATCGAGTATTCCCACTTTGAGCAGATCGGGGGGGTATCGTATGTCAGTATTTACCGGCCCTTAAGGGACGACCAGGGGAATGCCATCGCCTATCTCAATATCCCCTCTTTTACAACGCAGGATGAGCTGAAGGAGGAAATATCGAATTTCCTGGTGACGATCATCAACCTGAATGCGTTTATCTTCCTGATCGCGGGTACGATCGCGCTGGTCCTGACTAACCGGATCACTTCGTCCTTCCTGTTGATCTCCCAGAAGATGCAGGAGGTGAATTTGGGGAAGACCAACGAGGAGATCGAATGGAAGCGGAATGATGAGATCGGGGGATTGGTGAAGGAGTATAATAAGATGGTGAAGAAGCTCGAGGAGAGTGCCATGGCGCTGGCGAAGAGCGAGCGGGAGGGGGCGTGGCGGGAGATGGCGCGGCAGGTCGCGCATGAGATCAAGAACCCCTTGACGCCGATGAAGCTCAGCATTCAGTATCTGCAGAAGGCGATCGACAATAATTCCGCGAATGTGAAGGAGATGGCGAGCAGTGTGGCCAAGACGCTGGTCGAGCAGATCGATCACCTGTCGAAGATCGCTTCGGACTTTTCGCAATTTGCGAATATCGGGAATCCCAAGAAGGAGGTTTTTGACCTTCATGAGATGCTGTATTCGCTGACTTCGCTATATGAGACGACGGAGAATCTGTTGTTCAAGTGGGTGCCGGTGTATCAGCGGATCATGGTGTATGCGGATAAGACGCAATTGAACCGGCTTTTCACGAACCTGTTGCAGAATGCGCTGGAGGCTTGCGACAACAATAGCCGGCGGGTTATCAGCGTAAGTGAGGAAATGGGGGATGATTCGATCATCGTAAAGGTGACGGATAATGGGGAGGGGATACCGCTGGAGATGCAGTCAAAGATCTTTATTCCCAATTTTACGACCAAGTCGTCGGGGACGGGGCTTGGGTTGGCCATGAGCAAGACGATCGTCGAGCAGGCGAAAGGGAAGATCTGGTTTGAGACGGTGGAAGGGGAGGGGACGACTTTTTATGTGGAGTTGCCGATACTGCGGGCTACGCAAGCGACCGGCTAAAGCGCCGCCCGCGCGAAGCGCGGGCGCTAAATGCCGCGTAGTTCTTTCCGATTTTCCAGGAAGCTTTTGAATTGATCCAGGGTAAAGCTGCTGAGATTCCTATCCGGGGTAAGGCCGGCTTTGCGGGCGGCCAGGACGCCGTAGCGGAGGTCGTTGTAGCCCTTTACAGAGTGGGCGTCGGGGTCGATGGAGATGAGGGCGCCTTTTTCGAGGGCGTAGCCTATCCATCGCCAGTCCATGTCGAGGCGGCGGGGATGGGCATTGAGCTCGATGACGACGTGGTTGGCGACACAGGCGTCAATGATCTTTTTGTGGTCGACAGGATAGCCCGGGCGGCTGAGCAGGAGGCGGCCGGTGGGGTGGCCGAGGATGGTGGTATAGGGGTTTTCGATGGCGCGGATGAGGCGCGACATGGCTTTTTCTTCGGTCATCTTGAGGTTGGCGTGGACGGAAGCGATGACGAGGTCGAAGGTGGAGAGGATGTCGTTTGAGTAGTCAAGGGCGCCGTCGCCGAGGATATCGCTCTCGATGCTTTTGAAGATCACAAAGGGGGCGAGCTTTCTGTTGAGCTCGTCGATCTCGGCGTGTTGCGCCTGCAGGCGTTCTATCTGGAGGCCATTAGCGTAGGCGGCGGTTTTGCTATGGTCGCTGATGACGAGGTATTCGAAGCCTCTTTCGATGCAGGCGGCGGCCATTTCGGGAAGCGTGTTGGAGCCGTCGGACCATTTACTATGGCTATGGATGATGGCCCGGATGTCCGTGGGTTGCAGGGAGGGGGGGACCGGGCGGTCAAGTACAAAACGTTGTTCTCGCAAATAGTGCGGGATATAAGGGGTGTCAGCTCCCGCGAAAATCTCTGCTTCGGTGGCGGCGTTCGCAGGCGATTTTGCTTTTTCGCGGAAGGCTTCGAGGAACTCACCGCTACAGCTGGTTTCGAAGAGAGTTTGCACGAAGTTATCGGGTAAGGTATGGATGAATTCGACGGTGATGACCTCATCGGAGGGAATGGTCTTGAGGAATTGTTTGGCGCTTTCGGGCGCAACGGTGGTGACAAATTCCAACCTGGTAACGATCTCGAGCTGGCGGCGGAATTCGCCAGTGAGCGCCAGATGGTCGTTGGGGAAGGCTTTTTGCAGGGCTGCTTCGAGTTGGAGCGCGTAGGCTTCGATATCAGCGTAGAGGTAGCTGCCGATGTGGCGAAGGCGGAATTCGATGTTTTCGCGAACGCCTGCCTGGGTCTTTTCGCCGAAGCCTTTGAAGAGGAGAAGTCTGTTTTCCTGGCAGGCGTAGAGGAGTTCGCCGACGGATTCGATCTCCATTTCCTTCCAGATGGTGGCGATCTTCTTTGGGCCGAGGCCTTTAATCTGGAGCATTTCGATGACACCGGGCGGGGTATTGGAAATATATTGTTGTAAAAGCCTTAATTCGCCCGTTTCGATGATTTCGCGGATCTTTTTGCCAATTGCGTCGCCGATTCCCCTGATGGAGGTGAGTTTGTCGGCGGGGATATCCTGGATGGGGGTGGGGAGTTTTTCGAGGGTGAAGGCGGCTACGGAGTAGGATTTCGTTTTGAAAGAGTTTTCGCCGTGGATGTCCATGAGCTTGCCGAGGAGGCTGAATTGTTCGGCGATATAGTCGTTGTCGATAGTCATAAGAGCAAGTTACGGAAATTATCCGGGCGTGGTGGTGGGAGCTGAAAGGTGGTGGTGGCGTGGGTTAGAGCTGGAGGTGAAAAGCAAAAGTCCCGAATTGCTTCGGGACTTTATTATGTTCTGCTTCATTGAAGAAATAGGAACTATTTCTTTTTTGCAGCTTTCTTAGCGGCTTTCTTTTTCGGAGCAGCTTTCTTTTTGGGAGCGGCTTTTTTCTTAGCGGCTTTCTTTGCAGTTGCCATTTTTTTTGAATTTAATTGGTTAGTAAATCAATTACAAACATAAAAATAGAAACTTCTTTGGAACAACCAAAAAATTTTTTCAAATAATTTGAAAAATTCCGATTTTTTTTCTAAGCAACTACTTCGACTGCGTTGACGCTAACGAATGTTTTATCGCCTTTTCCTTTTCTGAATTCGACGAGTCCGTCGACGAGGGCGAAAAGTGTAAAGTCTTTTCCGACGCCAACATTCTTTCCGGGATGGTATGTCGTGCCGCGTTGACGGACGATGATATTGCCGGAGATGGCCGGCTGACCACCGTAGATCTTTACACCGAGGCGCTTGCTATGCGAATCGCGGCCGTTCTTTACACTACCTTCACCTTTTTTGTGAGCCATATACTAGAATATTAAAGTAGGGTTATGAGATTTCGTTGATGCGGATCTTTGTATAGTGGGTGCGATGACCGTGTTTCTTGCGAAACCCTTTTCTCCTTTTCATTTTAAAGGCGATTACCTTATCGCCCTGAACGTGATCGATGATCTCAGCCTTGATAACAGCCTTCACATCTTTTCCTACGGATAAAATGTCTTCGCCGTGGGACAGGAGGACCTCAGCAAATTCCACTTTATCACCGGCGTTGCCAGCGATCCGGGGGACGTACAAAGTCTGGTCTTTCTGGACTTTGAACTGCTGGCCGGCTATTTTCACTACTGCTAACATAAAAAATCGATTTTTGGGACAATCAGGGATTGTCATTATTAGGGCTGCAAAGGTAAGGGGAATTGGGGAAAAAAAGAAGGGAAATGGCAAAAAATGGCCCCGCCGGGCAAAATTACCAGAATTCGTCGGAACCGGGGTGTCTGCGGACGTGAGCGCGGTTTTGGTGGTGATTTTTAGGGATTTCGGGGTAGGATGGGGGGATGGAGTTTCCATTGTCCATTGTTAATTTTGGTGTAGGTTTGCCCGCATGAATATGAAGATCAAATCCTTTTTGGCCAGACCTTTTGCGTCCTATGTGTATAAGGCCATTCAGAAGGGAATGACTTCGGCTGTAGCGGATCAGGAGGCGATATTGAAGGGGTTGCTGCAGGTAGGCACCAAAACGGAATTCGGGGCCGAGCATAAGTTGGGCGTGGTGAAGAACCATGAGGAGTTCCGGGAGGCGGTCCCTGTCCGGGATTATGAGCAGTTCTCCCCTTATATCAGCCGGATTAAGGAAGGCAGGCACAATGTATTATGGAAGGGGCTTCCGATATATTTTGCCAAGACTTCCGGCACGACCAGCGGAATCAAGTATATTCCCATATCCAAGGACTCTATTTCGAATCATATCATTACGGCCCGGAATGCGCTGTTATGTTATATGGCCGTTACCGGGAATACGGCGTTTTCCGACGGTAAAATGATCTTTCTCTCGGGTTCTCCGGAACTGGAGCGGATCGGAGGTATTCCCACCGGGCGGTTGAGCGGGATCGTGAATCATCATATTCCGGGTTATTTGCGGACCAACCAGCTGCCGTCTTACGAGACCAATTGTATCGAAGACTGGGAGACCAAGCTGGATAAGATTGTAGAGGAGACGGTCGGGCAGAATATGACGCTGATAAGCGGGATCCCGCCGTGGGTTCAGATGTATTTTGACCGGCTGGTGGAGTTGAAGGAGATGGCGGTAAAGGATATTTTCCCGGATTTCTCGGTGCTCGTTCATGGGGGCGTCAATTTTGAGCCATACAAGCACCGGCTTTTTGACAGTATCGGCAAGGAAGTGGATACGATAGAAACATATCCGGCTTCGGAGGGTTTCTTTGCTTTCCAGGATTCGAGGGAACATGAGGGGCTCCTGCTGAATACGAACAGCGGGATCTTCTTCGAGTTCATCCCGGCGGCGGAGATTGGCAAGGAGCGTCCGGTGCGGCTTTCGCTAAAAGAGGTGACGACCGGCGAAAACTATGCGCTGGTGGTGAGCAATAATGCGGGGCTTTGGGGGTATAGCATCGGCGACATGGTACGATTCGTTTCTGTTAATCCCTACCGGTTGGTTGTAACCGGCCGCACGAAGCACTTTATTTCGGCCTTTGGCGAGCACGTTATCGGCGAGGAGGTGGAGTACAGCCTGATGAAAGCGGCTGTCGAGACAGGGCTTCATATCACGGAGTTCACGGTGGCGCCGATGATCCGGCAGGAGCAAGGAAAGTCCTATCACGAGTGGTTCGTTGAGTTTGGGGACAAGCCGGCGGACCTGACGGATTTTGCCATCCGGGTGGACAATAATCTTCGGTCCAAGAATATATATTATGATGACCTGATCACGGGTCATATCCTGCAGCCCCTGCGCATCCGCCCGGTAAAAAAGAATGGGTTCATTGATTATATGAAGTCGGTCGGCAAGTTGGGGGGCCAGAACAAGGTACCCCGGTTGAGCAATGACCGCAAGCTGGCGGCCGAGCTGGAAAAATATGTAGAGAACCGGCAGGAGGCCGGTACGTAATTCAATAATAGATTATGTCAAACGGACCGAAAAAAAGGATCGCGGTATTTGGCTCAACCGGCTCTATCGGGCGCCAGGCCCTGGAGGTCATTCACGCCAATCCATCCGTGTTCAGTGTGGAGGTGCTCACGGCCCAGACTAATGACGAATTGCTGGTCAGGCAAGCCCTGCAATTCCATCCAAATATCGTCGTCATCGGTGATGAAAAGAAATTAGGGCGGGTCAGGGATGCGCTTTCGGGGCAGCCGATCAAGGTATTCGCGGGCGATAAAGCGTTGGAAGAGGTGGCGTGCATGGACATCTATGATATGATGCTGGCCGCGATTGTGGGATTCGCGGGGCTTCGGCCGACCTTGTGCGCGATCGAGCATGGCAAGGCGGTGGCCCTGGCAAATAAAGAAACATTGGTGGTGGCGGGTGATATCGTGATGAAAAAGGCGTTAGATCGACGGGCGCCGATCATACCGGTGGACTCGGAGCATTCTGCGATCTTCCAATGCCTGGTCGGTGAGACCCGGAACCGGATCGAGAAGATCATCCTTACGGCATCGGGCGGCCCCTTCCTGGGGAAAAAACCGAATTATCTTGTTAATGTAAAGCGAGACCATGCGTTGCAGCATCCCAACTGGAGTATGGGTGCCAAGGTCACGATCGACTCAGCTACGCTGATGAACAAGGGTTTGGAGATGATCGAAGCCAGATGGCTGTTCAGCCTGAAGCCGCAGCAGGTCCAGGTCGTGATCCATCCTCAAAGCATTATCCATTCGATGATCCAGTTCGAGGACGGGAGCATCAAGGCCCAGATGGGGCTGCCGGACATGAAACTGCCGATCCAGTATGCGATGAGCTTTCCGCAGCGTCTTACCAGCAGTTTCCCCCGGTATGACTTTCGGAAGCCGGCGGCCCTGAGTTTCGAGGAGCCGGACACCAAAACGTTCCGCAATCTGACGCTGGCGACGGAGGCTTTGCATAAGGGGGGTAATCTGCCCTGCGTGCTGAATGCGGCGAATGAGATCGCTGTATTTGCCTTTCTCCGGAATCGGATAGGGTTCCTTGATATGACGGACCTTGTTGAACGTACAATGCAGGAAATGCCGTTTATCGAGCGGCCGACGCTGGAAGAATATTTTGAAAGCGATGGGGAGGCCCGTAATTTTGCTGCGTCGCTGATTAAGCTATAGGACGAGAATCCGAGAAAAAAAAATTATGACACTATTAGTTATTGATTGGTCTTCGGTTGGAATTAAGGTGGTTCAGTTCATTTTATCCTTTTCTATCCTGGTGATTTTGCATGAGCTCGGGCATTTCCTGCCGGCGAGGTGGTTCAAGTGCCGGGTGGAGAAGTTCTATTTATTCTTCAATCCCTGGTTCTCGCTTTTTAAGAAAAAGATCGGGGACACGGAGTATGGGTTGGGCTGGGTTCCCTTTGGCGGGTATGTAAAGATCTCCGGGATGATCGACGAAAGCATGGACAAGGAACAGATGTCGCAGCCGGCGCAACCCTGGGAATTCCGGAGCAAACCGGCCTGGCAGCGGCTGATCATTATGTTGGGTGGAGTAACGGTGAACGTGTTGCTGGCCTTTACCATTTTTATTATGATCATGTGGATCTGGGGGGACCGGTATATTCCGGTGAACAGTCTCAAGTACGGCATCTTTGCGGATACGCTGGGCCGGAAGATTGGGTTGAAGGATGGGGACAATATCATCGCGGTTGGCGGGAAACCGGTTATCCGGACGAACAGGATCGGTTCGGAGATCATCATGAACGAGGCCAAGTCGATTACGATCCTGCGAAATGGGGATACGATGCAACTCGCGGTCCCGACGGGGTTCATTTCGCAGCTAAGCAAGAACCGGCTGGATCACTTCTTTAGCATTCAATATCCTCAGATCATCGATTCCCTGACCCCGGATGTGAAGATACTGAAAGGGCCATCCATTCAAAAAGGGGATACGCTGATTGCGGTTGACGGCCGACAGATTAAGTACTCTTCGGACTTGTACCGGGATACGAGTTTTGCCTATATCGCCAGGGCCAATAAGGAGACAGAGACCTTCAAGCGCGGGAATGACACGGTTACTGTGCTGCTGGCCAGGACGGAAAAGCATGGAACGGGGCTCCGGTTCAAGGATCCGGAGAAGATACTCGGAGTGGTGCAGATCAACTATACGCTCCTGCAGGCAGTGCCGGTGGGGATTACCAAGAGCATGACGACGTTGCGGGATTATATCCGGAACCTGAAGCTGCTGTTCACCTCCAAGGAAGTAAAGGTGCAGGATAATCTGGGGAGCGTGGTGAGTATCGCGAGTGTGTTCCCGTCCCAATGGGATTGGGAGAGCTTCTGGTCGCTGACGGCGATCTTCAGCATTCTGCTGGCCTTTATGAATGTGTTGCCGATCCCGGCGTTGGATGGGGGGCATGCGTTATTCACGTTATATGAGATGATCAGCGGGCGGAAGCCGAGCGATAAGTTCATGGAGTATTCGCAAATGGTGGGGATGGTATTGTTGTTTGGGCTGATGGCGTATGCGATGGGGTTGGATATATTCAGGTTTTTCAAGTAGGGGCGGGGCGGGTTCGACCGGCCGTTCGGGTGAGAAAAATTTCGTATCTTTGCAGACCGGGGTCGATCCGACCGATGGTCAGGTTGCCCGGGAATTGGGGCTGCCTTGGTTTTGACAGCATAGATCTTTGAAGGTGTAAGCATGTCGTGCGTTGGATAATTAGCACGTTAATCTGAATATTCAAACTTCAAATGGCAATACTCAGTATGCCATGGCTGCCTAATCAGTGATTAGATAGTCATTTGGGCCGCGCTGGCAGGTTCGCCTGTTACCAAGCTGCGCAGCCGACTCAAAACAAATACAGGATGCTGCAACGGAAGGCTGTGACCGTTGCTTAAGACCATACAGCTAAGGAGGAGGTTGGTTTGTCCGGCCCCGGCCGCCTCCCGACAAGCAATGCCGGAATAAGCATGTAGAAAGCTTTTGGGGGTTGTGTTTGGACAGGGGTTCGAGTCCCCTCAGCTCCACCTGATTTTAGGCCGCTGATTTTCAGCGGCTTTTTTATTAGTATCAGGTGAGGGATCGAACTTTAGTTAGGTTGAACTGCCGAGGAAAACTCGGTAGTTCGTGATCGTTGATAATCATCTAATTATATCCGTTCTGGGCATCTTGTTTCCATCATCTGGCTGGGTTGGTCGTCGCAAAGTGATGAAATGCAAATCACCTACCTTCACCTACCGCTAATGCCCAGTTAACCATGGCCTGGAATCGATATTATATTTTTATCAAGGACGTCGGCTCGCCTGACATAGCTGATATTTTGCCGAAGCTAAATTTAGGCCAATACAAGCCTTTGCGCGACGTTACTTTGTCCAACACGAACAAGCCAACTACCTTATTTGCTGGAATATATAACGGCAATCTGCTGCTGGTCCACCAGGAACTCGTCTTTAAGTTTTTCGAGCCTGAACAGAGTGATGACGAAAGGCGCTTTTTGGAAGCTTTTCCAGAATCAGAAATCGCTGTCCTTATCTCAAATGAATCCGTAAACCTGTTCAGTTTTGCCATCCTTGACCATGGGGTAAAAATTCGGATGAAAGACGGTTGCGACGGCGAAATTTATAACGATGTGGGAGCTCCCATACCGGAAGAACAGGAAGTGTTAACCGAACAAATATTTGCCGAAGATGAACTCGAAGAGATGCGAGAGAATGACATGACAGAGGACGAGATCAACGCAACGATCCAGTTCGAAGCCAGTAATCGCGTTCCGGATCTATTAACAAAGCGGTATTTGGGAGAAAATGTCTTGTATATGAATACAGATAAGGTTAAGCTGACCATGTATACGTTGTAACCTTGTAAGGAAGTATTTATATAGCAGGACTATCTGGTTGTGGGCTATCAGAAGGCTGGAATTTCCGCAACTGCTTGTATAAAGAAGCTTGCAAATCTTGCGCCATGCCATTGAATGAAACTTTTTGTTCTCTATTATTTTGGAAATAGACGACTACAGTCCCAGCCTGGCCGTTTATCGATTCGGCAGATGGTCCTAACCACTGGTTTATGTTATTTATCATGCTTTGTTCCCTATTGACATTTGGAGCCACTTTATCCGCATATTCGAATTGAATATTCTTAGGGTCAACTTCTCTATTTTCTTCCATATTGTTGCTTTGTTTATTGAAAATGGTCTATACAAAATGGGTGATCAAAACACTATGTTCAATTGCATGTTGCCATGGAAAGGCTTGGTTTCCTCATTATCGGTTGGCGTTTCGTAGGGAAGATGACTATGGCTATTCTCGTCAGATTTTTCTTTTCACAATCTGGTTCAATTAGTATCATTAAATACAGTAGACATGCGGTGACTTTCATCAGAGCTCAGCCATAATATGAGCTGGGTCACTCCCTGAATGGTACCGAGCCTTTCCTTCAAAAGGGCAGTAGCGATGAATGAGGGTGCTATGGTATGGATGTGAATGGCTGGAGATTCTCCGCGAATGTTGTACGGCAGCGGTACTGTACCGTATTTTGTTTCAATATAACGGATCGATGAGGCCGTGCGAATAGCGCCCACTATGGACAGGGTATTTATAATAACACCACCATGTCGCTTTTGCATAGCCTCAATTTCATACTGCATACAATTGTTTAGACTGCTAAGATTAAGACCTGTTTGATGATCAAATGATTCTATATTCCCGTCTGCCCGATGCGGGGTTTCACAGAATACGGCAGAATTATTGCAAGCAATATCAATGCTGCCATACGCCTGGATGGTTGTTTTTATCAATTCCTCACACGCTGCCTGACTGCTCACGTCGGCTTGAATATAAATGGCATTCCCTTTTTGATCTTTTATCTTTGCTAGTGTATTTTTGCCCCCTTTTCGACTGGTATCCGAAACGATTACCTTTGCTCCGGAGGCGGCATAGAGCAAGGCTGTCGCGGCACCGATACCCCATCCGGCGCCTGTTACCAATACCGTTTTACCGTTAAAATGCTGTTCCATTCCCTGCGAATTGGATGAGTAATAAATTTACCTAACTCCTTCGGCTGCTTTGTTCAAGTGCGGTCATTCAAACGCAATACAACTTTTAACGCGTACCCTTCGCCCGGCTTTGATATTGTCGTGACTATTCCGTGATATAATTCCGCTCTGCTCTTGATATTGATGATACCTACTCCATTTCCATTTTCTAAGATATTGCAGCCATTTCCATTGTCTGAGATGAGTAAAACGATTTCATTTCCTTGTTTGGATAAATTTATAGTTGCGAAGGTCGCGTTTGCATGTTTTAAGATATTATTCAATTGTTCCTGCACAATTCTGAAAATGGTAAGCTGTAGCTTTTCATCCATTTCTTCTTCATTAATGCCGTCCTCCTGAAATTCAATTTTTATCGCATGTACCGTGATCAGATCATCTAATAGAATTTTTATACTCTCAAAAAGACCCATTATCATGCCAGGGGTCGATAAAGTTTTTGAAATTCTCCGGATTTCCTCTATTACGTTCACGATGAAGCCAGAAGACTTTTCCAGGCACATTTCCCGATTCTCGTCGTCCGTTTTTGCCATTTCGATATACAGTTTGGCTGCGCCCAGAATCTGGTTCAAATTGTCATGCAGCTCTTTTCCAATCTCCTCTCTTTCTTTCTCCTGCGCCACCAGTGCGGCATGAATCATTGCTTTTTGTCTTGTTAACCTTTCCCGCGTTAACTTTTTTTCAATTTCCAACAAATTGAGCTCGGCTGATTTCCGGACGGTAATATCCTGGGTAGCGCCGACCATTCTGCATGCGACCCCATCGACATCATAAATGATATGCGCGCGATCATGGACATAGGCATAGCCGCCGTCAGCCCTTTGAAACCTGTATTCATCCTCCCAGGTCCTAACAGACCCCGCCGAGAGAGTTTTATTTAATTTCTTCAGGATGCGAACTTTATCATCGGGATGCAGGTGATTCTCCCAAAAACTTTGGGGAATGAGGGCATTCACTATTTTGTAGCCAAAAACCCTTTTATGGCCGCCATCTATCCAGAACAATTCCTTGGTTTGAAGGTCCCATTCCCAAAGACAATCATTTGTTACTTCCGTTACAAATTTGTACAGTTCGTTCAGCATCTTTAGTCGCTGCTGCAGACGTCCCGAATGCGCCAGGTGATTGCGACTCCTGAAAGAAACGGATAAAGTATCGTCACAATGGTACGTAACGACATCAAACCATGCCCCCATTTTCCCCCAATATTCCTCAAAATGAGCGGGGATATCCTTTATAAATGCGTTGTGGTAGACCGCGTAAAAATCTACCGGAAGAGCTCCAGCAAATTCTTCCCAGAGATTCTTTCCGACTATATCCGCTGCCGGAACGCCTAATAATGTTTCAGCAGCCTTGTTCCAATATTTCACCGTCCAACGGTGATCCACTGTAAAGAATCCATTGGTGATAATTTCAGTAATTGGCTTTCCGAGATAACGATTTTTGCCGGCGGCATTTTTGGTCGAAAAGGGTTTTCCTCCCATAATTTCACTTTTGGATGAGTGATTGGATAAAGGTTAAGCGTAAAAGTGACTGATTTTGAGCTATCAGCTGTTACACACTTGCGCAATACGTTATATAATTCACATATTATGAAAAGCGAGGGAGTTGTCGGCGGAGAAAGGATCTGAATGCGACGCGACTCAGCGACGCGAACGGGTTTGCAGAAAAAGGGTTCTGACCAGGTAATTGATCTTCTTCCGGCGTCCCATGAACGTCAACCGGGTAATAAGATCAGTTTTTACAGCGACTACGACTAAAAGGGAAATAAAAGAAGAGAAAGATCCTGCGCGGGTGGTTTTCATTGTTCCTGAACGTTTACTCATCATCTATATTGTAACCGGAACAGGACATCCAAAAGGAATAATGACGATAACGCAGCAGCCATTACCCGGTGAAGTGCTTAGTGTTGCGTTACCGTCATATAGCCTTGTCCGTTCAAAGATATTTGCCAGCCCAAGCCCCCTGTGAGTATTTTCCTGGTCGAAGCCTTGCCCATCGTCCTTGATCTCCAACCGTATCTGCCCGACGCCTGAACTCAATGCGATTTTGACCTTTTTTGCCTTGCTGTACTTAATGATATTTTTGGTTTGTTCCTGGATGATCCGGAATAAGGTGACCTTTTTGGTTTGAGCCATTTCCTCAAGATCGCTGACCTCACTATGGGTGAATTCAACCTCGAAAAGGTCCCCGAACCGAAGGTCACTGACCAAATCCTCGATACTGGTTACCAGGCCGCCTTTTTTCAGGTCTGGCAAGACCATGGCCTTCGAGAGGACCCTCACCTCCTCAATAGCGAGTTGCAGTATTTCCTTGGTTTTGTTCTTTATCTCCTGGAAATTAGCTGTGTCCCTATTCAGGCCATCCAGGTACAAATGCCCGCAAGCCAGGATCTGATTTATATTGTCATGCAATTCATGGCCGATCCGGGTCCGTTCCTGCTCCTGAGCCTTGATAATGGCTTCGGCTGTCCCTTTCTGCTCTTTTAGCCTATGTTCCGCCAATTGCAATTCGATTCCCCGGGCTTGCCTTTCAAAACCCCTTTCCCTGCTGATGTCCTGAAAAGTAGATAGAACGGAATATGGTACGGACTGCAAATTTTCGAACAGGGGCTGCCAATTACTTAAAAGTGTACGATATCTATTCCGGGGAAGAGGGACATCTATCACCACATTGGTTTGTGCCGCACCGGTACGGAGCGTTTTTCTAAACGGTGTTTCTGCAAAGGGCAAGACCGATTGATCAGCGGCGCCGGCCTCACACAGGGGTGGTAAACCCTTCCCGGTATACAATTCCTCAAGGGTCGTATTGAATATTTCCGCGGCCTTTTGGTTGGCTGTTATGATTTTCCCTTCAGCGTCCTGCAGCAAAATGCCCACGTTCATATCTTCCACGATGGTCCGGTAATTCAGTCCAAGGATCTCGTCTGTCCTTTTTATCTGCCCTTCATCGGCGATATCATAGCCGAGACATAGGAATTTCTCAGCCTGACCGGGCCTGGTTATACAAGAGACTTCCCATTTTATCCATCGGCAAAGGCCATTGTTAATCCTTATATTCGTAGTGATCGGGTCTTCCTGCAGCGAACATGCCGCCAGAGTATCTTTGAAATGCGCCTGATCGTTTTGAGGAACAAGGTCGAAAAAGCTGTTATGGATCGAAAACTCCCGGGTTGACAGAAGCCGAGTATAGAACCAGGAATTGGTGAACGTGAGAGAACCCTGATTATTTATAATAGCCAGATAGAAGGGCTTCCCGGCGTCCAAGGAAGCCACCCATTCGCTGATATTTATTCCATTGCGGTTCATGGGTTACTGAGTCTTTAGGGTTAGCAGGCAGCGGAAAGTACTGAAGGGATGAGATCGACATCGGCGGATTTGTCCAGGAAATACCGTGCTCCCAATTTTTTACATATATCCCGATAGTACTGATCGGCATTGTTGGAGATCATGAGCACGGGGATCTCCGGATGCTGTTCCTGAATGACGCGTAAAAGTTCGATCCCGCTCTTGTCCGGCAAATGGATATCGAGCAATACCATGTCGGGGATTAGACGGGACAACACCTCGAGGCCTTCTTTATAGCTGGCGGCATGAACGACAAAAGAAATATTGTCGATCTCTTCCATTATGGGGATCATTCTTTCCATGACCAGGATCGAATCATCAACGATGAGGACAGTCCGGTTTTCTTTTTTCATGATTTTCATTTATCCTTTCCAAGGCATAGAATTTGTTCGGACATGTTTTCAGGTCTTCGGATCCCGGATAATTCCCATTTTACCCATTGGAATTGACCGTTTTTAACCCTGAATTCAATATTGGCGGCTTCCTGGCGCAAAGAGCACCGCGAAAGTGTCTCCATTAACTGCTGACGATCACTCTGATGGACAAGATTGAAAAAGCTGGTTCGGATCGCGGGAGCCTGAGCTGCCTGGAAACTACTGTAAAAATGTGCGTTCGTGAAGGACATCCGACCTTTGGCATCTGTCACAACAAGGTAATAGGGCCGCCCGTCATTTGAGGCGCCTACCCAGTCGCCTATCGCTTTACCGTATGTCGTCATAGAATTTGGCCATTTAATCTTCATTCGATGGAGCAAAGGAACGCCGGAAAGGGTCCGGAAAAAATAGAACATCAAACGAATCGGGCGTAGTGGCTTTCGCGTAATATCGGTAGAAGGGCGACTACGAGGAGCGTCGCTTGTCTCTTCTGCTCACAACAGCTTGTGTTCGATGGCATATAGGGTCAGATCGGAATTGGTCTTTAGATTCATTTTGGTCATGATCCTTGCCCTATAGGTGCTCACGGTGGTCACGCTCAGAAACAGCTTCTCTGCAATCTCAGACACGGGCATTCCTGCGGCCAGGAGCTTACAAACTTCAAATTCCCTGTCGGAGAGAAGTTCGTGCGGCAGTTTTCCCATGTCCTTGTCCAGCATGGTCGCCATCTTTTCCCCGATAGATGGAGTGATATATTTTTTTCCCAGCAAAAGGTGGTTGATCGCCCTGACCAGCTCGTCCGCCAGGGATTCTTTATTCAGATATCCGGAAGCGCCGGCCTTTAAGACCCTTATGGCATAATGGTCTTCGGAATGGACGCTTAGGATAAGAACTGGCAATTTGGGATGATCCAGCCGGATCTGCTGCAATATTTCCAGCCCGCTGCGTCCGGGCATAGAAATATCCGAGATGACCACGTCCCACTCTTCCAGACCCACTTTCCTAAGCAGGTCTTCGGCATTGGTCACCTCTTCGACGATTGCCGATGGAAATGCATCAAATAAGATCTGTTTCAGGCCCCTTCGCACGACTTCGTGGTCGTCAGCTATAAGAAATCTGCGCATATACGATTTGTTAATCCGGTTTTGTTAATGGAACGGTGACAAACAACGTAGTACCCTTGCCGGGATCGCTCTCGATCCTGAACTCTCCGCCCATCATCAGCGTACGTTCACTCATCCCGAGCAGGCCCAATGTTTTCTTGTCGCCGATCTGGCGAACTTCGAAGCCCTTTCCATTGTCTTCGATCTTCAGTAGGATATTGTCCTTGTCATGCTCCTGCAGCGAAATACAAATTT
>DASZJO010000064.1:0-37817 GCA_035948015.1 Puia sp. | reverse complement strand
TCCAACAGGATTTGATCGCTCCTGGGAGTACTTTTTAACAAACACTTTTCATAAATCCCCTTAATTTGCCGCCTCTAAGCCCCCGGAATCGGGTCCCGGGAGCCAGAAATTAGCGCTAATTATAAAAACCGACTACTGGATGCTACGAAGATCGCTGTTTTGTGTTTTTTTATTGACCAACTACTGCTTACTGACGACAAATGCTGCAAACGCCCAGGTGATCGACTCATCCAAAATCCACCCCGCAGATACTACCAAACCTCATATCGCCGATTCGCTTCATCCAGCCTTAACTGACACCACGCCAACCGGTCTTTCCGTCGATCCGGCGCTGGTGGATCTGGCCAGCGGCAAGAATCCGCCACGGGAGTATACTATTGCCGGCATCAAGATCTCCGGTACGAAATATCTCGATGAATCACTTTTGATATCGATTTCGGGTTTGACGGTCGGGGACAAGGTGACGATACCCGGCGGTGATAATTTCAGTAAGGCGATCAACAATCTCTGGCGGCAGCACCTCTTTGCCGACGTCACCATCTATTACACCAAACTGGTTGGGACCAGCGTCTATATCGAGATCAACGTTTCGGAACGACCCAGGCTTTCCAATTTCTATTTCAAGGGTGTGAAGAAAGGAGACGCGGATGACCTTACAACCAAGAGCGGGTTGATCAAGGGGCGTGTCGTGACGGAGGACATGAAGCGAGTTGCCATTCAGGCGATAAAGAAGTTCTATTCCGAAAAAGGCTACCAGGGAGCCGAGGTGGCGATCAGCGAGACACATGATCCGGCGGTGCAGAATTCCGAGATCCTTACCTTCAATATCGACAGAGGGCCAAAGATCCAGATCGAGGATATCAATTTCTTTGGCAATCAGACGGCAGCGCAGTCCAAGCTCAAGAAGCAGATGAAGGATACGAAAGAGGTGAGCAGGCTGACCCTATTTCCGGAGCCCAATACGACTCCGTACGGACCACATGATTCTGTCACCCTCAGAGAGTATCTCAGCAACTGGGGTTTCCTCTCCTTTTCGCTTTCGAGGGAGTTCCTCGATCCCTATTTCCGGTTCAAGCTGTTCAGTACATCGAAATTCAATCAGACCAAATATGACGATGACAAGCAGAAGGTCATCGCATATTATAACTCGCAAGGCTACCGGGATGCTACGATCGTCAGGGATACGACGCCCATCAACAACAAGACCGGGAAGATGAAAATCGCGATCCAGGTCGATGAAGGGGCGAAATATTATTTTGGGAATATCAACTGGAAGGGGAATACCAAATATCCGGATTCAATCCTCAACCTCGTGTTGGGCATTCATAAAGGAGATGTTTATAACCTTGACATCCTGAACAAAAAGACAGGAAAGCAGGTCAACCAGGAAGGCGGGGGCGTCAGTGATCTGTATATGGATGACGGCTATCTTTTCTTCCAGATCAATCCGATCGAAACGGCGGTATACAACGATACGATCGATTTCGAGATCCGGCTGCAGGAAGGCCCGCAGGCGACGATCAAGAATGTGACGATCGCGGGTAATGATAAGACCAAAGAATATGTTATCCGAAGGGAGTTGTTCACGATCCCGGGTGATAAGTTCAGCCGGTCGGATGTCATCCGTACGACCAGGCAGATCGCCAACCTGGGCTTCTTTAATCAAGAGAAGATCCTGCCGGGCATCAATCCCAACCAGGAGGACGGTACGGTGGATATCAACTGGACGGTGGAAGAAAAATCCGGGAATCAACTGGAATTGTCTGCGGGCTGGGGCGGCGGCATTGGCCTGACGGGCACGGTAGGGGTCACCTTTGCCAATTTCTCTGTCCGGAATATCTTCAATAAAGGCGCCTGGCAGCCGCTGCCGGAGGGAGACGGGCAGAAACTAAGTCTGCGGATACAGTCCAACGGCAAGGCGTATCAGTCCTATAATTTCTCCTTCACGGAGCCTTGGCTGGGTGGTAAAAAACGGAACTCACTGACAGTCAGCCTCTATCGAAGCGTCTTCCGGACGGGAGGTTATAATTTCCGGACCAGCACCTATTCGTTCAGCGATACCAACTCCCTGAAGAACTTTGGGGTTACTGTTGCGCTGGGCAGGCAGTTGAACTGGCCGGACAATTATTTTACGCTGACTTATTCCGTCAACTATACGCAATACGATCTTACGAATTATCCATTATTCACGCAGGCTTTCCGCAATGGCCGGTCGACGAACTTCAGCTTTAAGATCGCGTTGAGCCGTTATAATCTTGATCAGCCGATCTATCCCCGAAGCGGTTCAAGCCAGTTATTGAGCGTGCAATTCACGCCACCGTATTCGGATATCGATCATGGGTTGACACAGGCGGACAGCTACCGGCTCCCGGAATATCATAAATGGCGGTTCACGAGTGACTGGTATCTGCCGATCGGGCAGGCAACGGGTACCGACAAGAGCCGGCAGTTCGTGGTCAAGATCTCGGCGAAATACGGGTTCATGGGGCGTTACAATCCCGCGCTTGGGTTCTCCCCTTTCGAGCGGTTCCAGCTTGGGGATGCGGGTTTGACGAACAACTTCGGGTTATTGGGATATGACATCATCTCTCAGCGGGGATATCCTGTCTATCAAAATTCCAATCCGAAGGTCAATCCGGATCAGCAGCAGGCCACTCAATTCTTTGTTCTTTTCAACAAGTACACCATGGAATTGCGCTACCCTTTCACCACCAACCCCAGCAGCACCATATATGGCCTGGCATTCTTCGAGGCGGCCAACGGGTGGTATGATTATACTACCTACAATCCGTTCCAGTTGCGTCGCAGCGCGGGGTTAGGGATGCGGTTCTTCCTGCCGATGTTCGGGTTGATCGGGTTTGACTACGGTGTTGGCCTGGATCGCATCCAGAACGGGTCGATCAAGGGTGCTACGCGGTTTACGTTTTTGTTGGGGTATGAGCCGGATTAAGAGAGGCCCGGAGGCGATAAAATGTTTAACTTACGTGCTTAAAAATTTCTGACCATGAAAAAGCTGTTGCTTTCCGCCGTTTGTTTGTTAATGATAGCTTTCGCCGCTTCTGCTCAGCAATATGCTGTGGTGGACACCAAATATATTCTCGAGAAGATGCCGGAATATAAGGACGCGCAGAAGAAGCTGGATGAGACTTCTATGATGTGGCAAAAGGAGATCGACGACAAGCAGGCTACCTTGAACAAGATGTATAAGGACTATGATGCTGAAAAGGTTATGTTGAGCGATACCTTGCAAAAAAAGCGGGAGATCCAGTTGTTCAATATGGAGAAAGAGGTCCGGGACCTGCAGCGTAAGCGGTTTGGTTATGAGGGAGATCTGTTCAAGCTCCGGCAGGAGTTAGTAAAGCCGATCCAGGATAAGGTCTATAACGCGATCCAACAACTGGCCGTTAACAGAATGTATGACTTTATTTTGGATAAAAGTGAAGGAATTACTGTTATATTTGCCGACCCCAAACTGGACAAGAGTGAAGATGTGTTGAAGGCATTGGGCATTAAATAAAATTGTTATACAAATAAATCAACAAAAACTATAAAAAAAACAATGAAAAAGATTGTTACGGTTCTTGCGGTAGCTATGGGCCTGATACTGGCGGGCAATTCAACAAAGGCACAAACGGCGAAGATCGGCACCATCAGCCTGGCTGAACTGATCCCGAACATGCCGGAATACAAGAAGGCCGACACCTCCATGAATGAATTTCAAAATGCGTTGCAACAGCAATATCAAGACATGGTCAATGAGTACCAGGAGCAGTCGACGCTGCTGACCTCCAAGGATACTGTTAAATATACGTCGGCCCAGTTGGAGCTCAAAAGAAAGGGCGTTGGGGATCTGCTGGTCAAATTGCAGAGCTGGCAGCAGACGGCAGAGCAAATGCGGAACCAGAAGAACCAGGAGCTGCTGGGTCCCATTCAAAAGAAGGCGCTGGACGCTATTAATGCCGTGGCAAAGGAAAATGGGTATGCATGGGTCATTTCGAAAGATCAGTTGCTCGTGTCGCCTCCTGCAGACGATATCCTGCCGCTGGTGAAGAAGAAATTGGGGTTAAAATAGAAGTTTTTTACCTTACTATATATGCGCCGGGGTAGTACTCCGGCGTTTTTTATCCGGGCCGCCGAAAGCGGCTCGCCCGATAGGGCAGACATTGGAGGGTATATGGGTACAGAAAGACATCCGATTGGCGTATTCGACTCTGGCTATGGCGGGCTGACCGTGCTGAAAGAGCTAGTCGCGCGGCTTCCACAGTATGACTATATCTATTTGGGAGACAATGCGCGTGCGCCCTATGGCAACCGCTCTTTTGAAACGGTATACCACTACACGCTGCAGTCAGTGAAATGGCTGTTCCACCAGGGATGTCCGTTGGTGATCCTGGCCTGTAACACGGCGTCGGCCAAGGCGCTTCGGACGATCCAGCAGTCGGACCTGCCGAGAATTGCACCGGAGAACCGGGTGCTGGGGGTTATCCGGCCGACCACAGAGGTGATAGGCAACTATACCCGTTCCGGCAACGTAGGAATATTAGCGACCAGGGGTACGGTGCTTTCGGAATCATATCCGATCGAGATCGCAAAGTTCTATCCGCAGCTTCGTGTTTATCAACAGGCCTGCCCTTTATGGGTACCCCTGATCGAGAACAATGAGCATGACAAGCCGGGGGCCGATTATTTTGTAAAGGAGTATATGGATCAGTTAAAGGAGCAGAATGGGGATATCGACGCAGTTTTGCTGGCTTGTACGCATTACCCGTTGTTGAAGGATAAAATCGCCCGTTGTCTGCCGGCCGGAAGCCAACTGATCTCGCAGGGGGAGATCGTCGCGAGCAGTTTGGCGGACTATTTGCAACGTCATCCGGAGATAGAGACCAGGTGCAGCAGGCATGGCGAAAGGGCGTTCCATACAACAGACTCGACGGAGGATTTCGATAATCACGCCAGTATCTTTTATGGCCGTGAGCTTCGATCGCGGCATGCGCTGTTAAATTAATGGATGCAATGAAAAAATTCATTTATTATATTATCTCCGGATTCCTGGCCTTCGGGTTGTTGGCTTGTCATAAGTATGCCAGCATCGAGAATGGCAAGGGGCTGGCGGCGGATATGGTAGCGACGATCGATAGTGTGTCGTGGCAGGCGGCGGACAGCGCGACGTCGGCGATCGTTTCGCAGGGGCAGGTTACGATCTCGGGGATCAGCGCTGACGGTCAGGAGATCAGTATCACCCTTAATGACACGGTAGTCGGGTTGTATGCATTAAACCAGACATCGGGTTCCCTTGCTATTTATGCCAACCTGGATTCGGTCGGCAGTTATGCCTATTCGACCAACCAGGGTGCGGATACGGCCCAGGCGGGCGGTACGGTGACGGTGACTTCGTTCGATGTAGTGAACCGGACTATTTCGGGGATTTTCGACTTTAAGGTGTACCGGAATTATGACGGGACCGGCAGGGACATTACGGCCGGGGTGTTCTATAATATTCCATTTTCCAATCAATAGGGGCCTTTGCCGGGCTGCGGCGCCCGAAGGGGGACGGCGCTTTCGCTGAAGCTTCGGCGACAGAAGGGAGGTTTTTTGATTATTCCACGGTTTTTCCTTAGTTTTGCGTCCCTTTCACCGACGGCGGGGATGGTGCTCCGTGGTCAGGACAGAATTAGGAAAATCGTAAAAAACATTAAATGAAGCGCACATTTCAACCGCATAGACGTCGTCGCAAGAGCGTTCACGGTTTCCGCGAGCGGATGCAGACGGCTAATGGCCGCAAGGTATTGGCCAGCCGACGTAAAAAGGGTCGTAAGAAGCTGACCGTTTCCGACGAATCGAGATTAAAATAGAGGACCGTATTAACCGCCGATTTACGTGGAATAGAAAGGAAAAACTCAAGAGCCGGAAGCGGATCGAACGGGTTTTTCGGGAAGGAAAGAGTCAGTCGCTCTTTCCTTTTAAAGTTTTGTGGCTGGTCCAATCGGCGCAAGCAGCATCACGCCTGCAAGCTGGTTTTGGGGTCAGCAGCCGGCATTTCAAAAAGGCGGTGGACCGGAATCGTATAAAGCGTCTGAGCCGGGAGGCTTACCGGCTGCAAAAGCATGCTTTACTTCGACTATTGGAGGACAAGGGGTTATATCTGGCCGTCTTCTTTCTCTACACCGGGAAGGATCTTCCCGACTATCCCACGGTAACTCACAAGATCGGCGTACTTTTACAGAAGCTTATCAAGGAGATTTCATGAATGTTCTGCGAAATTTCGTGACGGTTGTCCTGCGCGTGCTTGGGCTTCCGTTGGTCGCGCTGATCCGGGTCTATCAATGGGGGATCTCTCCCCTCCTCGGGCCGCGCTGCCGGTTCACGCCGAGCTGTTCACACTATGCCGTTGAGGCGCTGCAAAAGCACGGGCTTTTCAAGGGGTTATGGTTGGCGATCCGGCGGATCGCCCGTTGTCATCCCTGGGGCGGGCATGGGGTTGATCCGGTGCCGTGAAGGTGAACCGCGACCTCGCCGGCCATTGTGCCGCGCTATTTCATATCTTTTTGCAGCTTGTCGATAATCTCCCGCTCTTCAGGGACCGTGTAGAATTTATATATCTCCGGCACAGATCCCGCATCGAATGAACCGGGAATGGAGGTAAAGGGGCCGAAGATCTTTGCTTTTGTTTCGGCTGTGATCCTCACCATTTTTCCAGGGGGGATAAAATAATTCCGGTTGGTTTCGCTGACGTTAAGGCCCTGGATGAGTTTCTGCAGGCTGTCGATACTTTTCTTCAGCTGATCCTGGGTGATGTGGGGGGTGCCGTTGTCAGCGCCGACATGCCGGAAGCTGCCAACCACCGTATCTACTTCGAGGTTGAGGATATAGAGGCCGTCGTCTGCAGCAGTAACGCTCAGCTTGCCTTGCGGCGACTGGACGTCCAGGGTCACCGGGCTGCCGGAGGAGAAGTCAAGCTCCTGTTCGTGGTGCGTGGTACCTTCGGAAACGGTGACGTGTTGTTTTGCATCATCTACGGTAATGTCGCTGCTGGCATAGATGAGGATCTTTTTCTCGTGACCTTTGCAGGCAGCGAGGCCTACGAGGACCGTTAGTAAAAGCAGACCGCGATGTTTTTGCATAGTGTGTAGTGTAGTTTATTTGGTTGCAGCGGAATAATGTTCGCTCGCTTTGCTCCAGTTAACCACTTTCCAGAAGGCGCCCAGATAGTCCGCGCGTTTGTTTTGGTATTTGAGATAGTATGCGTGTTCCCAAACATCAACGCCGAGGATCGGGGTACCTTTTACTTCCGCCACGTCCATCAGGGGGTTGTCCTGGTTGGGGGTCGAGCTTATTTCCAGTTTTCCATCCCGTAGGATCAGCCATGCCCAGCCGCTGCCGAAGCGGCCCAGGCCGGCGGCGTTTAATTTTTCTTTAAAGGCGTCGAAGCTGCCGAAGGTCGTGTGGATGTCGTCCGCGAGCTTACCGGCCGGGGCACCGGTGGCATTCGGCGCGAGGATCTGCCAGAAGAAGCTGTGGTTCCAGTGACCGCCGGCGTTATTGCGTACGGCCGGGCTGATCGAGCCGGCTTTTGCGACCAGCGCTTCGAGGGATAAGTTTTCGTTGGGGGTACCGGCGATGGCTTTATTTAGATTGTCGATGTAAGCCTGGTGATGTTTGCCATGATGGATCTGCATGGTCGTCGTGTCGATGTGCGGTTCCAATGCATCGAAGGCATATTGCAACGCTGGGAGTGTAAAAGCCATAGTGAATGTTTTAATGGTATAAAAAAATAATATTCTTCGATTGTGCGAACGGGGATGGCAAACCTACGCAAAAATCAGCGTTTATCCTTGAAAAATTTTCGCATAAGGTCGGCACATTGGGTTGCGAGCAGACCTTTGATCAGCGTGGTTTTTGGATGGAAGGGCCAGTTGGGGAGCGGGCTGGCCGGGTCGCCGCGGCGGTATCCATTTTTGTCGTCGTCGGCGCCGTAGACTATTTTTCCGATCTTGCTCCAGTAGAGGGCGCCGGCGCACATGAGGCAGGGTTCGACGGTGACGTAGAGGGTGGCGTCGGGGAGGTATTTGCTGCCCAGAAAATTGAAGGCGGAAGTCAGGGCGATGATCTCGGCGTGAGCGGTGCAATCGTTCAGGCGTTCGGTTTGGTTGTGGCCGCGGGCGATGATGCGGTTGTTTTGCACGATAACGGCGCCGATAGGGATCTCGTCGTCGTCGAAGGCTTGTTGTGCTTCTTTGAGGGCTTGATTCATGAAGTGCTCATCGTTCATGGCGGCGGTTTTAGTATGCGCAATCGTCGACCTGTGCGGTGGAGAATTCGGCGACGATACGTTGGGGAGTGAAGCCGGCATAGCGGTCTTGTATTTGCAGCAGCACGGTTTCGATCTCTTCGACGGTCTTCAGTTGTACGAGTTGGTTGCGGAAATCCTTAATATGGGGGAAGCCTTTCAGGTAGTTGGTATAGTGGCGGCGCATTTCGAGGATGCCGACGATGGGACCTTTCCATTCTAATGAGCGGGTCAGGTGGTCGCGGATGGCTGTGCAGCGTTGTTCGATCGTTGGCGGGGGAAGGTGTTCGCCGGTGCGCAGAAAATGTTTGATCTCGTTGAAGATCCATGGATAGCCGATGGCGGCCCTGCCGATCATGATCCCGTCAACACCATAGCGATCCCGGTATTGCAGGGCTTTTTCGGGTGATTCGATATCGCCGTTGCCAAAGATGGGAATTTGGATGCGCGGGTTTTCTTTTATTCGGGCGATGAGGGTCCAGTCGGCCTGGCCTTTGTAGAGCTGGGCCCGGGTTCGGCCGTGGATGGTCAGCGCTGCGATGCCGGTGTCCTGCAGTCTTTCCGCCACTTCTTCGATATTTTTGGACTGGTCGTCCCAACCCAGCCTGGTCTTTACCGTGACGGGCAGACTGGTGCCTTTGACAACGGCTGCCGTCAGGCGGGTCATGAGCCCGACGTCTTTCAGGACGGCGGCGCCGGCGCCCTTGCAGACGACTTTTTTAACGGGGCAGCCAAAGTTGATGTCTACCAGGTCCGGTTGTACGGTATCGACGATACGGGCGCTTATGGCCATTGCTTCTTCGTCGCCGCCGAAGATCTGGATGCCGAAAGGTCGTTCGTATTCGAAAAAGTCAAGTTTTTTCCGGCTCTTGATAGCATCCCGGATCAGACCCTCGCTGGAAATGAATTCGCTGTACATCAGGTCTGCGCCATTCTGCTTACAAACATACCGGAAGGGGGGATCGCTCACATCTTCCATGGGGGCCAGGAGGAGTGGGAAAGAAGGAAGTTGTATCTTGCCGATGTTAATCACGCCGAAGTCACAAAAATACGCACTTATAGTGGATTACAAAGTCAGGATCCCTTCTCCCTGGTCGCAATTGTTCCTGTTTGCCGGGTTAGTGCTGGCTATGATGGTGTTGTTCACCTTACTCTATTTCGTGATCGATCAGATCGCTCACGGGAGCCAAATGAGGGTAGGTGCGGTGCTGCAGGATACGGCATCTGTCGACTTCAGCAAATTTGTGCAGGCGCTCTTTTCGTTGACGGTATTCGGGCTTACCGGCTTCCTGTATGCGAGGTTTACCTTCAGGGATCAGCCTGGTTATCAGTTGGGGCTTCGGCCGGCGACCCAAATCATTTTCTATCCGCTCGCCATCCTTCTGCTCGTCTTCTCGCTCCCTCTCGAGGAGTGGCTCGGCGAGCTGAACAAGGGAATCCCGCTCTGGCATTGGATGACGAGGGCGGAACAGGACAATGACCGGCAGGTGGAGACCTTCCTGAAAGTGCGTCACCCGTTCGATCCTGTCGTCAACGTCCTGGTAATGGCGGTTATTCCGGCGTTCTGCGAGGAGCTGTGTTTTCGGGGGGCTTTGCAGCGGATCATGATCCAGATCTGCAAGCGACCGCTGATGGGTATCCTGGTATCCGCCTTTTTGTTTTCTTTTTTTCATTTCCAGTTCGAGGGCTTTCTGCCGCGGATGTTCCTGGGAGTTTTACTTGGGGCTGCCTACTGGTACAGCGGCAGTCTTTGGGTGCCCATTCTCGCGCATTTTTTCTTCAATGCCGTCCAGGTCGTTTTTGCGATGGTCGGCAATCCGGCTATTGCAGGTTCGGGTGCGAACAAAAATCCCACGATGCCGATGTTATTCGTGTTGGCAAGTTTAGGAATAGTCGTAGGTTTGTTGTCGTTGATGCGCAGCCTCTCGACTGTTTCCTTTGCGGGGGTATATGGCGGGAAACCGAACGAATACGAGGATTTTCTTACCTGATCAGAAGGGCTTATCTTTTCCATAAAAAATTGCAGGATGGCGCTAAATCTTTCGGTATTCAGGACCCGTTCGCTCACAGCGGCCGTATTTGTGGTGGTCATGCTTACGGGATTGCTATGGAACCCCTGGAGCTTTTTTTTGCTATTCACGGTTATTCATTTCGGTTGCTGGATCGAGTACCGGAAGCTCATTGTATCTATCGACAAAGAATATGCGACCATTTCTCCTCTTCACCGATATAGTGTGCCGATAGCGGGATGGTGTCTGATGCTGTACTGTATCCGGCAGGATTTCTCGATCGGCGGCGTTCCTCTTTACCTGGTGGGGAAATGGGGCTGTCTGGCTTTCCTGTGCCTGCTGGTCATAGGGGAGACCATACAATTCCGGACCCTGAGCGTCAGGAATATTCTGCATTCTGCATTCGGACTCGTGTACATTTCCATGCCGCTGGCCATGCTGGTATGGCTTCGGGCGATATTGTACGGAAGCCAGCCTTTTGCCGATCGCATCCTGCCGTTGATGATCATCGGTTCCATCTGGATCAATGATACCATGGCATATATTGTCGGATCGCTTATCGGAAAGACCCCGCTCTCGCGGATCTCGCCCAAGAAGACCTGGGAAGGTACGATCGGCGGGGTTGTCCTGGCTATCGGGGTGATGGGCCTGCTGGCCTGGTGTCTTCGGGATGAGCCCGCCGTGGCGCTGTTCCCGGCGATTGACTGGATGATCGTCGCGGCGATCGCCTCGATCGCGGGCACTTTCGGCGACCTGTTGGAAAGCAAGCTCAAGCGCATGGCCGGCGTCAAAGACAGCGGCCATATCATGCCCGGTCACGGAGGATTCCTGGACCGCTTCGATTCGCTGCTGATCGCGACACCTTTCGCTTGGGCCTACCTGGTATGGATCGTCGGAGTGGGGTCGTAAGAAGGCCTGCCTGGTATGGATCGTCGGATTGGCGTAATGAAAATACCGTACCTTTACCCCCTTCAATTCCATGTAGAAATGACAATTCATCGAGAAGGTTATAAGACTATCGCAATCGGTGCCCTGGCTTTTGCGCTGATCAATCTGTCCTCCTTTTACTTTATCAGCGCGCATGAATTCTGGGTAAGCGGTTTGATCTTCCTGGTGACGCTGTCCATCCTGCTTTTCCTGGTCTCTTTTTTCAGGGTGCCCGTTCGCAAATGGACGATTGGGGGAGATCTCGTCGTATGTCCTGCAGATGGGAAAGTGGTAGTGATCGAAGAGGTGACGGATACTGAATATTTTAATGGCAAGCGGTTACAAGTTTCGATTTTTATGAGTCCGGCCAATGTCCATCAAAACCGGAATCCGGTGGCCGGCGAAGTTGTTTATAGCCAATACCATCCTGGTTTGTATCTTGTCGCCTGGAATCCCAAGTCTTCCACGGAAAATGAGCGCCATAGCGTGGTGATCCGGAACAAGTATGGGGATATCCTGGTCAAGCAGATAGCCGGTGCGCTGGCGCGGCGGATCGTCAATTATCTTTCTGTCGGTCAGAAGGTGGTGCAGAGCGCCGAGATGGGGTTTATCAAGTTCGGTTCGCGGGTGGATGTGCTGCTTCCGCCTGGGGCAGAGGTTCTGGTGAAGCTGAACGAGGTTGTGCAGGGCGGAGTCACCGTGATGGCAAAGCTGCACTGAGTGGGGCTGCCGGCGCCCGGAAGTTGACGCCGCCGGGCAGCGTTTCGTGTCGCTAGAATATGTCTTCCAGCTCTTTCAGGGAATAGACCATATAGGTAGGTTTGACCGCGGGCTCTGTTCGCAGATGGTTGATATATACCTGGTCGATCCCGGCGTTCATCGCGCCCTGGATATCGACTTCGATACTGTCGCCGAGCATGATACTTTCTGCCGCATTGGCGCCGGTAATGCGAAGAGCATAATCGAAGATTTCCTTATGGGGTTTCAGGCTGTTGGATCCTTCCGACGTGATAACCTCCCCGAAATATCCGCTGATCCCTGCGTACTGTAATTTGGAATGTTGCGTCTTTTCGAAACCGTTGGTGATCAGGTGCAGGGAGTAGCCTTTTTTGGTTAGATATTGCAGGATCTCCAGCGTATAAGGGAAAAGGGTTTTCCGGGTAGGCAGGGCATCCAGGAACCGAACGTCCATGGTTCTGGCCAGCGGCTCGTCCGGGATCTTGAAATCCAGCAAGGTCAGCCACATCCGTTTCCACCGCAGTTCATCGACCTTAATATAACCGTTGCGATAGCGTTCCCACAGCTTATCGTTATGCACCAGGTATTGCCGATGGAACTCATCGAAATTGGCCACGCCGCGATCTTCCAATCGAAGGGAATGGAACAGCTCCTCCAGGGTTTGGCGGCTGTTGGATTCAAAATCCCAAAGGGTATGGTCCAGGTCGAAGAAAAGGTGTTTATATTGCATCGCCGTCGGCATCTTTGGTGCAAGTTACAATTTAGCAGGTATGAATAGTATCATTACGGGGGCGTCCAGGGGGTTGGGAAAGGCTATTGCAGAGCAGTTTGCATCTGCAGGATACAACCTTGTCTTAACCTCCCGCGATCCGGCCGCGCTGGAGACAGCGGTGGTGGAACTGGGCGGAAAGTATCCCGGGATCAGCATTTGGTCCAGGGCCGCGGACATAAGTGATAAGGAGCAGGCGCGACAGCTTGGGAGTTGGGTGCTGGGGCTGGGGGTGACTGTGGACGTGTTGGTCAATAATGCCGGTCAGTTCATCTATGGCAGCCTGTATGAGGAGGAAGAGGGGGTCTTGGAGCGCCTGATTGCGGTCAATTTGTATAGTGCATATCATCTGACCCGGACATTATTGCCGGAGATGATGGCACGGAAGGCGGGTCATATTTTCAATATTTGTTCGATCGCTTCCCTGAAAGCCTATCATCACGGCGGGGCTTATGGGATCAGCAAGTATGCGCTGGCCGGATTCTCTGCCAATCTCCGGGAAGAGATGAAAGCGCAGGGGATCAAGGTAACGGCTGTTTACCCCGGAGCTGTATATACGGATTCCTGGGCAGGCAGTGGGGTTGATCCCCACCGCATTATGGAAAGCTCCGATATCGCGCGCATGGTGGTCGCGGCCGCGGGTCTTTCGCCGCAGGCCACGGTGGAGGAGATCGTGCTGAGGCCGCAATTGGGAGATCTTTAACGGCGGGCGCCTATCGATCAATACCTGAAATTTTTATATTTGTATCCCGGTAATATGAAGCTAAATCTACGTTCCGCGTTTATTGTCTGGATAGCCCTCCTGCCGGCCCTGGTTGTCTCGGGTCAGGTGAAGTTCACCACCGTGGTCAACAGCCAGGAACTGGGTCAGCGGGATTATCTACAGGTACAGTACATCGTAGAGAATGCACAGCAGATCGATGAGTTCGATCCTCCGACAGATTTTCCGGGTTTCCATGTCGTTGAAGGTCCGATCCAATCCAGCGGGATGACTGTCATCAATGGGAATATGTCCCAGTATAAAGGGCTTTCTTTTGTATTACAGCCGGCGCACACCGGGAAATTCACTATCGCGGGGGCATCAGCCATTGTGAACGGGAAAAAGATGCGATCGAACAATATCCTTGTTACTGTGCATCCCGGCGGATCGGGCGCCGTGGCGTCCGGTTCCGGGCCATTCGGGGGATTCCCGGGAGCGCAGCCTTTTGGCCCCAATCCTTTTGGCCCGCCGGCCGTACCCGAAGCGACTGCCCGGGAGGATATACTAAAGCCCGGAGAGAATGTCAAGGAAAAGATCCGCAAGAACCTTTTCGTGAAAATTCTGGTCGACCGCAACACCTGTTATGTCGGCGAGCCCATCGTCGCAACCTACAAACTATATTCGCGGCTGAATGCCGAATCCAGGGTGACCAAACATCCTTCGTTAAACGGGTTTAGCGTATATGATATGATCGACCCGGGCTCGGATGCCGTGTCAGTGGAGAAGTTGAACGGCAAGGCGTTTACGGTCCACACTATCCGCAAGACCCAGCTGATCCCGTTGCAGGCAGGAAGTATCGATCTCGATCCGGTGGAGGTCGAGAATACGGTACACTTCATAAAAGGCGGGATACGGCAGGAGGCGCATCGGGGCGGCAACAGGCTGCAGGATCTGCTGGACCAATTATCTGGCGAAAGCAATATGGGGCCTGTTGTTGATGAGAACGTGACGCTGGATACCAAACCCCTGACTATTACTGTCAAGCCACTGCCGGAGGAGAATAAACCCGCTGGTTTTAACGGTGCAGTGGGCAATTTTTCCATAGAGGCCTCGCTGGCGAACAAAAATGTAGCAGCTCAGGATGAAGCGACGCTTCATGTGGTCGTAAAAGGGAAGGGGAATTTGCCGGTGATCACGGCGCCGGCAGTCGAGTGGCCGGCCGGGGTCGATGCCTTTGATCCTACGGCCAGGGAGGATGTTAATAAGACTGTTGTCCCGATGAGCGGGTCCAAGTCCTTTGACTATATTTTCACAGCAAGGGATTCGGGCCGTTATCTGATCCCGGCGATCAATTTGTCTTATTTTGATCCTTCTTCCCAGAGCTATAAGTCGTGCAACAGCGAGCCGGTGGAGCTACGGGTAATGCCTGCGGTAAAGCGGCCGCGGCCGGCGAAGCCGGCCGCGATGGTAGCGCATGCGGAAAGGGTTGTTGGTCTAAGGGATGTCCTCGAAATGGCGTTGGCCATTTTGCTCTGTCTTGGGGGCTTTTTTGTTTGGCGGAGGCTGAGTGGCAAGAAGGTCAAGGTTGGAGTTGAGGTCAGGACGGAGAAGGCGGAAGTCAGGACGGAGAAAGCGGAAGGCAGGACGGAGAAAGCGGAAGGCAGGGCAGAGAAAGCAGAGGCCAGGACGGCGACAGCACCGGAGATATCCACGTCGTTGCCCACAGCAGCGTATGTTCCGACGGGGCCGGCACCCGATCCGCTGGCGGAGGCCAAAGAATATTTTGATAACGGCGATTACAAGGCCTTCTACCGCGAAGTCAACCGGGCCATTTGGAAATCGATCGGTAAAAAGCTGGATCTACCTTCCAGCGAACTCAATAAGCATAATGTTATTGGGCAGTTGGAGATGCGCGGCTGGGATGCGCCGTCGGTCGTTTCGCTGGAAAATGTTTTAAATGAATGTGAGTTGAATCTTTATACGCCCGCGTATGACAAATACAACATGCAACAGCTATTAAGACAGGCCGAGTGGGTGCTGGATCGCCTCGCATGACGGGCGTCCGGCGATGCGTATGAAGGATCGTTTGGCATAAGCCTACTGCCTATTCCGTGTACTTATAGCCTACCCCGCGGACGGAATGGAAATATTTGGGGTGGCGGCTATCCTCTTCAAAGTATTTGCGAAAGTTTAGTACAAAATTGTCGATCGTGCGGGTAGTCGGATAGACGTTGTATCCCCAGACTGCCTGAAGGATCTTTTCCCGGGTCACGACTTCATTACGGTTTTCGATCAACAGTTTTAACAGCATGGATTCTTTCTTACTTAGCTGGATTCGTGTGCCGTCTTTGGTGATGGCCTCCTGGGCTTTGAAGTCGATGCTATTCTTACCAAAGGAATATTGTTCGCCGAAAGAGTCTTTATCCTGAATTTTTTTGTTTTTCCGGATCAGCTTTTGGATACGCAAGAGTAGTTCTTCGAGGTTAAACGGTTTGGTCAGGTAGTCGTCGGCGCCTTTGCGGAGGCCCAGCACCCGGTCGGCGCTGGCGTTCTTAGCGCTGAGGATCAGGATGGGCACTTCGTTGTTCTGGACGCGTATGGTTTCGGTAACGCTGATGCCGTCCATACCAGGCAGCATGACGTCGAGGATGATAAGGTCGAAATATTCTGATTGGATAGCTTGCAGGGCGCCGGTGCCGTCGTATGCCGATGTGATTTCATAACCTTCCAATTCGAGATTAAGTTTGAGGGCTTCGTGAAGGTTTTCTTCGTCTTCCACCAGCAGGATCGAAATTTTTGCGCTCATATTGTTAGAATACTACGGTAAAAATACTTCCGGTCGGTGAATTGTCAGCCACTTTGATGGTGGCGTGGTGATCGGCGGCAATATTACGGCAAAGGTAGAGGCCAAGCCCTGTTCCTTTTGACTGGCGGGTGGCTTCTTGTCCGCTGCGGTAAAACTTCCCAAAGATCTTTCGCTTCTCATCGTCCGGAATGCCCGGGCCGTTGTCTTTTACGGCCAGGGTGGTATGGGGTCCTTCTTTTGCCAGCGTAAGGGTAATCGCGCCATCTTTTGGCGAATATTTAAGGGCGTTCTCCAGCAAGTTGTTCACGAGCAGGTGCAGGAGCAAGGGGTCGCCGGTGAGGGTACAGCCGGGTTGGATATTGGTTATCCATTCCCGCTCCGGGAATCGTTGTCGGTAGTCACGGACGGACTCTGCTGTAAGGCCTGAAAAATCCATCTCATCTTTTGTCCGGGCGTAGCCACCGACTTCGAGCTGTGATGCGATCAGGATATTGTTAGCCAGGGTATCGAGGCGGTTGGTTTCCTGGATACTGCCCTGGATCACGCGCTGCTGTTTGTCTTCATCGAGCCGGTATTTCCGGAGTGTCTCGAGGTTCAGTTTGATTACCGCGATCGGCGTTTTCAATTCGTGGGTGACGGCCATCATAAAATTTTGCTGTTGCTGTTGGAACCGGATCTGACGGCGCACCTCGCGGTAGACGAATAAGGCGCCCAGGAGGATAAGGAACAGGAACGTGCTGCCTTCGCCGACATTGGCGGCGGTCTGTAGCTTCTGGTCTGCCAGGATGGCTGCCTTTTGGTCGGCGTAATGCGGGTCACTGGTTAGGAGTTGCAGGAGCTTATAGCCTGTCACCTGCCTGTTCTTCGTCTCAAGGGCGATGAACCACCAGACGAGGAGGGTGATGATATAGGCCAGCAGGAACCAGTAGACGGCGGTTGCGATGGCCAGCCGGTTCTTTTTTAGCATAGCATGACATTAATGTGCCAGGGCCTTCTCGATGCGAACGCCGATATTCAGGACATGCTTCAGGGGGTCTTCCCGCATGATCTGTTCCAGGGTGTACGTGTAGGTACCGGGACGACCGAATTTCCACGCATGTTGGATCTCGATCCGGTGCTCAAAGATATCGTCCATCCCGCTTCCGGTCCAACCCTTTTGATTGTCTGCCAGTGAAAGATCGTAGAGTTGGCTAGAGGTACCAGTATCCCCCGGATGCCGCGACGAGCCCCGGAGCCAGATATTGTTATAGTTGTAGGCGTCGGTATGGCGGAGGACCAGAAAGACGTTATAGAAGTTGGCGGTGTCTTCCCGGCTGATATCGAAGCTGAAAGTCGGGTGAAAGCTTCCTGGCCATTCCTGGTGGGGAAGGGTAACATCTTTTTCGTAGACGTCGGAGGGGAGGGAGCAGGAAGTCCATTGCAGGCTGGCAGCGATAACAAGAAGACAGAGGCTTTTTTTCAAGGAATCGAAATTTATATAAAGGTAGCAACTTATAATACATTCAAAACCTGTTCTTTTGCTTTTTCCAACTCATCCTTCATCAGCACGACGCATTGCTGGATCGTAGAATCATAGGCTTTTGATCCCGTGGTATTGATCTCGCGGCCGATCTCCTGGAGGATAAAGGAAAGTTTTTTTCCTTTACTTTCTTCCGGCTCCTGCATGACAGCCCGGAAATAGTCGCAGTGATTCTTAAGGCGCACTTGTTCTTCGCTGATGTCAATCTTTTCGATGTAGTAGATCAGTTCCTGTTCGAGGCGGTTGGAGTCATAATTATCTTTACCGACCTGGTCGTCCAGCAGCTTCTTCAGTCCGTCTTTGATCCTGGTCTGGCGCAGCGGTTCGAGGCGGACTACGTCTTCCTGGTGGCGAAGGATATTGTCGATGCGGAGCAGGAGGTCTTCTTCGAGGGAAGCGCCTTCGTTAAGGCGGTGGCCGTTGAGGTCGTCGATCGCAGCCATGATGACCTTCTCGAACTCCTGCCATTCGTTGTCCGTCAGGGTATCGCCGGTGGGGGTGATGACCTCCGGAAGTTTCAGGAGAGTACTCAGGATGTTGGAAGGGTCGAGCTTTAGTTCTTCGGAGAGACCGGCCAATGAAAAGTAGTAGGCTTTGGCCAGGTCGGTATTGATGGTAACCGGTTTTGCGTTGCCGGTTTGTTTCAGGCTGATAGTGCAGTCCAGCGAACCACGGCCCAGTTTATCGGATAAGATCTTGCGGATGGAGAATTCGAAGGGTTTCAGGAAGCCAGGCAGTTTCAACTGTAATTCGAATTGCTTGCCGTTCAGCGATTTGACGTCAACGAGGAATGTTTTATCGCCTACTGCCTGTTCAGCACGACCGAAGCCGGTCATCGATTTGAGCATGGTGTCGTCTTTTGATTAATTTATTATGGCAAGGTAATGTCTTCCATCCGGATTTCCCGCATTTCGCCGGGCTGCATTCCTTTGATGGTGATCTTTCCGATACGATAGCGGATCAATCTCAATGTTGGGAAGCCAACTCTGGCGGTCATCTTACGGACCTGGCGGTTCTTCCCTTCTGTCAGGGTCAGGCTGATCCAGCTGGTGGGGATATGCGCTCGATAGCGGATGGGAGGGGTCCTATCCGGTACCGGGGGATCGGGGGTTAGCAGTCCGGCTTTGGCGGGGCGGGTGATAAAGGGTTGATGATCGATAGTTATCGTAACACCGGTTTCCAGTTGGTTAAGAGCGGTGTGTTGGATGGCTCCTTCTACCTGCACCCAATATTCCCGCTCGTGTGCGAAGGCGGGGTCCAGCAGTTGATGGTTCAAATGCCGGTCATTGGTCAGGATCAGCAGGCCTTCGCTGTCGAAATCCAGCCGGCCGATCGGATAGATGTCAGATGGTACGGGAAAGATATCCTTTAGAGTCGGCTTGCCTTCGTGAGGCGAGAATTGTGAGAGCACCTGGAAGGGTTTGTATACGATGTAGTATTGATGCACGTTTCAGCGATTTGTTACCGGCGAATCGGCCTCCGGCCGGAAAAATAAAGTCTGACCTATCGGTCTTTCCGGCCTCCGGCCGGAGACATTTATGTCTGACCTATCCGGTCTATTCGGCCTCCGGCCGAATAAGAAAAGCCCGGTGAAAACACCGGGCTTCAATATATGGATGGGTTAGTAAGTACCGGGAAATAAATTTCCCTACACAATATTAAAAATAATTTTCTCTATCTGGAAAAATTTTCTCATAAATTTTATGCACATTTTTTTTATAACCTGTGGACAAGGACGATGTGAAAAGGCTACTTCGGGGCTAACTTCGCGGAAATTCTTGTCTATGCAATTTCCTTCTCCCGTATCTGTAGAGTGGCTTGCCGGGTTTCTGGGGGCTGAGCTGATCGGCGATAAAGATGGTCGGGCAACGGGTATCAATGAGATCCATAAAGTCGAGAAAGGCGATCTGGTATTTGTCGATCATCCGAAATATTATGAGACCTGTATCCGGTCCGAAGCAAGTTTCATCATCATTAATAAAGCGGTGGAAGTCCCGCCGGGCAAGACTTTGCTGGTGGTGGAGCAGCCCTTCGATGCCTATCTGAAAATAGTTCGTCACTTCCGCCCCTTCGAACCGGCGACCGGAATGATCAGCTCGTCGGCTATCATCGGAAAAGATACCTATATCTATCCCAATGCGTTCATCGGGCATCATGTGACCATTGGGCAGCATTGCATGATCCATCCCAACGTCACCATCCTGGATCATTGCGTCATAGGTGATCATGTGACTATCCAGGCAGGGACCGTTATCGGGTCGGATGCCTTTTATTACAACGGGAAAAAGGACCGGGAAGTCTGGTACAGGAAAATGGAAAGCTGCGGCCGGGTGATTATCGGGGACTATGTCGAGATTGGGGCGTGTTGCACCATTGACAGGGGGGTGACCCATGACACGGTCATCGGCGATGGCAGCAAGCTTGACAATCAGATCCATATTGGTCATGATACGGTGACCGGCAAAAACTGCCTGTTTGCCGCTCAGGTCGGCATTGCCGGTGCAGTGGAGATCGGCAATGGTGTCATCCTTTGGGGTCAGGTTGGTGTCAGCAAGACCCTCACTATCGGGGACAATGCAGTTGTGCTGGCGCAGAGTGGTGTGGGGGGGGGCCTGGCGGCCGGCAAGACCTTTTTTGGTACTCCGGCGGAGGATGCGATGGTGAAGAAGAAAGAGCTGGTATGGGTCAAGCGCATTCCCGAACTCTGGAAGAAGGTCATGGGCTAAAGCGAAAGGTCATGGGGTAGGCAAATAGTCGAGGGGCAGCAGTTCGGCTACTTTCTTCCAAGCCCAGTATCCCATATTAGTGACGTCCGACTGTTCGTAGAAATAGCCATTCTCTTCGATGACGAATCCGTTGAGGATGTCGATTGCGGAGATCTGGACGGGCGTATTCAGGGGGAACTTGTGTTCCTGGAGATATTTCCTGTCCGGCAGTTGATTCTTGTAACTTACCCTGAGCCTTCCCTGGATGCCGACCTCCACGTCGCCGCTGTCGACGGCATAGAATTTCGGGTCATAGGGGTTGGTGATCCGCCGCATTTTGCTGTTATCGTTGCTGTCCGCCATTTCAAGGACGAACCCTTCATCGTCGAGGGTGCTGTCGTACCAGCTGCGGATGAAATGCAGTCTCGATCCTGCGTAGGAATAGAGCCGGTTTTGTTTCCACGAGTCTTGTTGTTCCGGTGTGCCCTGCATTTCTTCAAACAGGGGATAGCCGGTATAGAGGCTGACGTTGTTGTCATAGTAGTAGACAAAAGAGTCCAGCTGGTATCTGATCTTGTAGCCAAGTGCGCTGTTAGTAATGAGCAGATCGGAGGTCGCTTTGATCCGCAGTTTGTTCCGTTTCTTATAGAAATAGAATTTCAGCGCCTCTTTATTTTCGAGGACGCACTGATTTGCATTGGGGGTAGTACCGATAAAGTTATCCAGGAAAAACTGGCCATATTTATCCCAGCCGTCGGTTACTTCCGCGCTGCCGGTGACGACGGCCTGTTCCAGGCTTTTATCCTGGGCTCTCAGTGTGACCTGCAGGGTATCTGTCTCTTTATGGTCTTTGCCGACCCGGATGGATTCGGTTTGGTATCCGGTAAAAGATATGATGAGATCGTAGCCGCCGTTTGCCAGCCGTAGATGGAAGCTGCCGTCGCTTTTGGAAAGGGTTCCGATGGTGGTGTTCTGGCAGAAGACGGATGCGCCGGCAAGGGGTTGACCGGTGGTATCTATGACCTTTCCATCCAGGGAGAAGGTTTTTTGCTGGGAAATTGCAGTGAGCGAAATGAGGACGGATAGGGAGAACAGAATAAAGGGCCGCATCATGGATATCGTTTTGAGGTGTAAAATAGCCAAGATGCGCGGAATTTGGAAATGCCGAAAATGCATTTTTGGAAATTTAACGCATTTTCACCGGAGGCGGCTTAGGTGGAAATGGTATTTAGAGTTGAGCCGTCCGAAGGTAGTTTTGGCAGGCTGTCCGGATTGTCTCCTCCAGGGGGGTAAATTGGAAGTCGGGTAGCAGACGAAGGATTTTATTATTGCTGAAGAAGGTCGAACTCGCCGCGACCCTTGCGCTTTCGCGGGTAAGCAAGGCTTTGTGGCCCGTGAGAAGGGATTTTACCTTTTCCATGCGCCAGGCGATGGCGGTGAGAAAGGGAGTGGCTTCGCGGGTGGGAGGTTTCTTACCGAATTCTTTGGCCATTGTTTCGAAGAGGTGCCGCCAGGACCAGTTATCGCCATTGAGGATATAGCGTTCGCCGTTGATGTCGGTTTGCAGCAGTCGAACGATCGCCCGGGCGGTGTCCCTGACGTCCACAAATCCGTTGATCCCTTCTGTATACCAGGGGAATTCATCGTAGACGCTACGGAAGATCGCACAGCTGCTGTTGTTCCAGTCGCCATAGCCCAAAATGGTGCTGGGATTGACGATCACGGCGGCCAGCCCCTCTCCCATTCCGCGCCAGACCTCCATTTCGCCATGGAATTTACTGATCGCATAGTTGGTATTGAATCGGCTGTTCTCCCAGCTTTTTTCTTCCGTCACTTCTTCATTTGCGCCGGTCCGGCCGAGGGCTGCTACGGAGCTGACATAGAGGAAACGCCCGATGTTGCGTTCCAAGGCGGCATTCACGACATTGGCCGTCCCTTCGATGTTGGTGCTCCACAGTTCGCGGCGTTCTTTCCTGGTGAACGAGATCTTTGCTGCAGCGTGGATCACTGCGTCTGCGCCGGTCATTGCGTCTTCAAGGCCGAGGGGATCACGCACGTCGCAGCGAATCCATTCTACCTTCTCCCGGATATCGACAGGCAAAAAAAATGGTATTGCCCCCTGGCGATTGATCGCGCGCACGGTATATCCTTTGTGCACCAGTTCCTGAATGATATATGCTCCGAGAAAGCCGGTGCCGCCGGTAACGAGAATCCGTCCTGTTGAATTGAGATTATTCATACGGGTAATATCCTTTACCTGTCTTTCTGCCGAGGTTGCCTTCCTCCACCATACGCCGTTGAATCGAAGAGGGTTTCAACCTTTCCGGTTTGCCCAGGGATTCGTATACGGATTGGCTGACGGCATAGTTGATATCGTTCCCGATCAGGTCCATCAGCCGGAACGGCCCCATCCTGAAACCGGTGGATTCCATGAGGCTGTCGATGGTCTCTTTGTCGCTGAGCCCTGCTTCCAGCAGGCGGAGCGCTTCGAGATAATATGGTCTTGCCACATGGTTCACGATAAAGCCGGGGGAGTCGTTGCAGAGGACGGGGGTCTTGCCCATGGTCCGGGCTACCTGCATGACCGTATCGGCCGTTGCGGCAGCGGTATATTTCGTGCGGACGACTTCGACAAGCTTCATTACCGGAGCGGGGTTAAAGAAGTGCATGCCGGCGAAGCGTTCGGGGCCTGGGATGTTTTCTGCCAGGGCGTCGAGGGAAAGTGATGAGGTATTAGAGGCGAGGATGGTGCCGGGATTGTTGTGGGCGGCAAGGTTTATGAACAGGTCGAGCTTGATCTCCGGCTTTTCAACGATGGCTTCGATGATCAGGCCGGCTATGCAGGCGCTGATGTTGTTGGTGAACGTCAGGCGCTGCCAGATCGCCTTTTGGTCTGCGGGGGTTATCTTTTTCTTTTCGGCGAGGGTTGAGAGGCTTTTTTCGATAGTGGACTTTGCTATCGTTACTATATTTGGGTCCAGGTCGTAAAGGATCGTATCGTAGCCGGCCACGGCCGATACCTGGGCGATCCCGCTGCCCATCGTTCCCGCTCCACAAACGCCGATTGTCTTTATCATTTTTCCAAAAAAATTAGGTTTTAACTACTAATTTTGTCATAACAATATTATGGTTAAATTACTTATGCAAACAAAACATATTTCTTCAATATGAATGCAATTATAAAAAAAAGGCCGTCTTTGGGGATTGGTTTGTATACAATCCCGGATGTCGCAAATATCCTAAATTTAGACAGAACTTTGGTCAGGCGCTGGTTACGTGAGTACTGGGGAAATCAATTCAGACTTAAGGGAAAAAGCTTCGCGGCGTGGGGGAAAGGGAGAGAAAAAGCTGTTCATTTTTTTACTTTGATAGAATTTTATGTTTTTTATCAATTAAGAAAGCTAGGCGTAAGCGCTCAAAACATTGCGAAATCACATGAAATAATTGCTAAGGAGCTAAATACAGCATTTCCCTTTGCGAATTCGCGGATTCTAACAGACGGAAAGAAGATTTTTTATGCATTAAATAGTGATTTAATCATAAACGCTGATAAATCGAAACAGATAAATATCAAATCTATCATTGAAGCGTTTTGCCATAAGATTGATTTTGGCAACGATTTTAATGCGCAGAGATATTGGCCACTTGGAAAGGAGAAAAATATTGTCGTAGACCCCCGCCATCAATTAGGGCAGCCCACCGTCAACAATACAAATATACTCGCGGAAACCTTGTACAGCATGTATACTTCGGGGGAAAAAGTAGGGTTTATTTCATCTCTTTATAATGTTAGCGAAGACGATGTGAAGGCCTCGATTGAGTTGTTTAAGAAGGCAGCATAATGAAAATATTTATCGACGAAAATATGCCCCCTCAATTGGCAGAAGGTTTGTCAATTTTAGAAAAACCAAACAATGAAGGGGTCGAAGTATATTCTATTCAAAAGGAATATGGACGGGGTATCCTCGATGAAGACTGGATTCCCAAGGTTGGTAGTTCCAAAGGCATCGTCATTACCCAGGATTTTAAAATGCAAAGAATTCAATCGCAGTACAATTTATTGAGAAAATACGGGCTTGGCATTTTCTACTTGATCCCACCGGGCGGGAAAGGATATACTTATTGGGAAATGGTTGAAAGAATAATCCTCAATTGGCAGGAAATTAAGGGATTGGCTAAAAAACACCGACTGCCTTTTGCCTTCAAAATAACCCCTCGTAAAATCGAAAAGATAGGCTGAAACGCTATACTGCTCCGGTAAATTGCCGGAGAAAGCGAACGTCGTTCTGAGAATACAGGCGAAGGTCATTGACGCGGTATTTTAACTGACAGATGCGTTCGATCCCCATACCAAAGGCGAAACCTGTGTACTTGTTGCTATCGATGCCGAAATTGTCGAGCATTTTTGGATGGACCATACCGCTGCCCAGGATCTCGACCCAGCCGGTATGTTTGCATACGCTGCAACCGATGCCGCCGCAAATAAGGCAACTGATGTCCATTTCCGCGCTGGGTTCGGTAAACGGGAAATACGAGGGGCGGAAACGGATGCGAACGTCTTTTCCGAACATCTCCTGCACAAAGAAATAAAGGGTTTGCTTCAGGTCGGCAAAAGAGACATTCTCATCTACATACAGTCCTTCGGTCTGATGAAAGAAATTGTGTGCGCGGGCGCTGATGGTCTCGTTGCGGTATACGCGGCCGGGGCAGATGATACGGATAGGGGGCTTTTGTTTTTCCATCGTCCGGGCCTGTACACTGCTGGTATGTGTACGCAGCAGCCAGTCGGGGTGCTGATGGATATAGAAGGTATCCTGCATGTCGCGGGCGGGGTGGTCTTCGGGCAGATTAAGGGCGGTAAAATTGTGCCAATCGTCTTCGATCTCCGGGCCTTCGGCGACGGAAAAACCCAGGCGGCCAAAAATATGAACGATCTGGTCGCGCACGAGGGTGATTGGATGGTGTGTACCGAGGGGAACGGGGTCTCCGGGTAAGCTGAGGTCGATGGAGACAGTTTCTTCGATGCTGTTGCCAAGATTATTCTTCCAATCCTCATATTTCGCTTCAGCCAGCTGCTTGAATTCGTTCAGGACCAGTCCGAATTCTCTCTTCTGGTCACCGGGTACATTTTTCAATTCGGAAAAAAGGTTCTTCACGATGCCCTTTGTTCCCAGGAACCGGATGCGGTAAGCTTCCAGCGCCTCTGCTCCGTCGGGGGTAGTGGCCGCGATCTCCTGCTTGTACTGCTCTAATTGCTGCAACAACGTCATGTGGCAAAGATAGGATTTTGTGGTATGTTTGCCTTCAAACGCCCAATTGATGTCGCCCAATCTGCATATCAGCGATTTTCTGGATCCGATCAACCTGGCTGAGTTATCGCAGGACCAGGGTTATAAGGATGGGCAGATCGGCAAGCTGATCGATGCGTATGATGAGACATTCCCTGCTCTATATGAAGCGGACCTGGTTGTGGTAGGTTGTGAGGAGGAAAGGGGGATCGGTCGTGATCGCCGGGAAGGAAGAGCTCCCGATGCGATCCGGGAGCAATTCTATCAGTTGTTTGGCTGGCACTCCGATCTTAAGCTGGCCGATGCGGGGAATATCCGGGCCGGTGCGACGCTCGCCGATACCTATGCGGCGCTGAAGACGGTGCTCCGGGAGCTTACGGCGATCGGGAAGACGGTTGTTATCCTTGGCGGATCGCATGACCTTACTTTATCCCAGTACTATACTTATGCCGACAAGAGGCATATCGTCGAGGCCACGGGTGTGGATGCATTGATCGACCTGGACATTCATTCGCTGCACCGTGCTGACAATTTCCTTATGGAGATGCTGACGGGCGAGCCTAATTATATCCATCATTACAATCATATAGGTTTTCAAAGTTATTACGTTCATCCGCATATGCTGGAGACGATGGACAAGCTGCGGTTCGACTGTTTCCGGCTGGGAAGCGTAAAGGACAGGATTGAAGAGATGGAGCCGGTGATCCGCAACTCGCATCTGTTCAGCTTCGACATTTCCGCCATCGCGCATGCTTTCGCTCCGGCCAATCAGCTTTCGCCAAATGGGTTCAGCGGCGAAGAAGCCTGTATCCTGATGCGGTATGCCGGGTTGAGCCCCACCGTTAATACAGTTGGGATCTATGGTTATATTCCTGCCCGGGATACGGGGCAGCTCACGGCCCGGCAGATCAGCCATATGATATGGTATCTTATTGATGGAAAAAGTAAGGGCCGCCGGGAAGCGGCGTTGTCGCAGCGGGAATTTTTTGTCGAATACCGCACGGCGTTTGCGGAGGTCGAGACCACCTTTCTGCAGAGCAAGAAGACGCAGCGCTGGTGGATGCAGTTGCCGGACAGCAAATATATTGCCTGTTCGTACCAGGACTATCTGCTGGCAAGCAGCAATGAGATCCCCGAGCGCTGGCTGCGGGCGCAGGAGCGGGGGTAACGGCAACGCTGCACCGCGTCAATGAAATGGTTTACCTAAATTGCATAAATGATCAAGTCAATTGGGAGAGTCCTTATTGTAGGTGCCGCTTTTTGCTGGCAGGCCTGTTCGTCGGGCGCGCATATTCAATCGCCGGGAAGCCGGGATCAGTTGGGGGCGTTTGTACATGACAGTCTGCTGGTCAGGGCGGAGCTGGCGGCGGGGCAGGTCGGCATTTGCGTCTATGATCCGGGGGAAAATACCTATATATACAATTACCAGGGCGATAAATATTTTGTACCGGCGAGCAATACCAAGTTGTTTTCGTTGTATGCCGGGTTGAAGTACCTGGGTGACTCGCTGGTGGGGATGCGTTACCGGATCAGCGATACGGCATTGCTGGTGATCCCGTCCGGTGACCCGACCTTTTTATCGCCCGCGTATGCCTCTCAACCGGTGATCGATCTGATGCGAAAGACGGGAAAGCGGATCTGGCTGGCAGACGATAACTGGCAGGACTATCCTATGGGTCGGGGCTGGGCCTGGGACGACTACAATGATGACTATGCCGCGGAGCGCAGCCCATTTCCGATCTATTTAAATATGATCCGCTGGGTGCAGGACCGTCCAAAGGGCAGCAGTAAGGATCCTTTCGGCGGCTCGCCCTCCATCTATTCTGTTCCGGAGGTGGATTGGCAGGTAAACTTCGATCCTGACACCGCACAAAAGAGCTTTTCTATCCGGCGATCGTTCCATCAGAATGTTTTCAAGGTCACGGAAGGAAGGGAAGAACATAAAGAGCAGTATACGCCTTTTATTACGGATGGGCTGGTTTCGGCGGCCATGCTGCTTAAGGATACGGCGGGGAGTCCCGTGGGGGTAAAGCATTTTGGTTTACTTCACCCGGATGGCTGGGCGGTGCTTCATTCGCGGCCGGTCGATTCCATGTTCCGGCCGATGATGTACAATAGCGACAATTTTTTTGCCGAACAGACCTTGCTGATGGTCGGAAATGAGGTGCTTGGGGCCATGAACGACTCCCGGACCATCGATTTCCTGTTAAAAGGGGTGTTGGACTCGCTACCGCAAAGACCCAGTTGGGTAGATGGGTCCGGGTTGAGCCGAAATGACCTGTTCACGCCCCGGGATTTCGTCTGGCTTTTGGGCAAGATGCAGCGGGAATTCGGGTTGGCACGAATGGAAAGGCTCCTGCCCACGGGGGGAACGGGAACGCTTTCCGCTTATTACCGGCAAGACAGCAGCTTTATTTATGCCAAGACGGGTAGTCTTTCCGGGGTGGCGGCGCTCAGCGGGTATCTTTTTACCAAATCGGGGCGGTTGCTCCTTTTTTCTGTTCTGATCAACAATTATACCGGCAGCGGGGTGACCGTGCGGCGACAAATAGAGAAGCTGATCCATCTCATCCGGGATCGGTATTGATTTTTTTTAAAAACTCCCAACGTTGCACCAGCCTTTGGCGTACATGTTTGGTATAACACCAGCGTATGAGAAATTTTTACTCTGTTCTAAGCTTTTTCCTGGCATTGAGCGGTCTAACAGCCGTTCATGCCCAGGACACTTCGGCCTGTAATGCCACTTTCCAGGCAACTATTTCAGGCAATACGGTTTTTTTGCGGGCGATGGATTCCTTGCCCGGGGTCCGGCACAACTGGAATTTTGGGGATGGCATAACAGATAATACGGATAGTTTTATGGTAAACCATACCTATTCCGCCCCTGGCCAGTACCTTGTCATCCAGATGACGACCGATTCGGCGCATAATTGTCACGATAGCACGGCCCAGTTGGTGACTATTGCGGCACCCCCTCCTTCCTGCAGCGTGTTTGTTACGGAAACCAGTGATTCCGTGCACCATTTATATACGTTCGTCGCCAATGTGAGTGTCACGCCCGGCGCCTCCGATACGGTAAGATGGACGATCAACGATACCCTTGTCGCGACGGGTGATACGCTAATAAAGACTCTGACAGGCGGTCGATATAATGTGTGTGCCCTGCTCAGTACGTCTTATTCTTGTCAATCGCAATCCTGCATGACGATCAATCCGCAGGATTCGTTGCCACCGCCGCCGCCGCCGCCAGCGGATACATGCACGATCAACTTTACGGCCACGGCCAAGGATCACAATCCCAATCAATATGTCTTTTCCATCATTAACCCCGAAAGATACGATTCGATATCCTGGACGATTGCCGGCACCGATTCGCTGTTCGCGGGGCCTTTCCATGGGGAAAGCTTCAAGTATGCCTTCCGCGACACGGGATATTATTTGATCGAGGTTACGGCTAACGCGCGTCCGGGGTGTTTCGTCCAGAATGCGCAGGTTATCCATATCGACAGTGTGCCCAAATCTCAGGGTAATTATATCACATCCTATCCAAATCCGGCGACGGCGCAAGTGTCCCTGAGCGTGACTCTCAATAGTTCTGCGGCCGTTGCAATCCGTGTCTACAACAGCATGGGCGGCCAGGTTTTGTCACAGAGCGCATCGGGGTATCCGGGGGTCAACCAGATCACGGTACCGATCGCCAATTTGCCTATCGGGGTCTACTATATTGAATTGCAATATGGGAACACGATCCTGAGAAGCAAGGTCCAAAAGTTATAGAATTGACTGGCCGGCGAAAATGATGGGATGACAATTGTATCCTTCGGAAGATGACATACAGGCGGTGATCCGGGGTTGTTTGAGGAACGACCGCAGGTCGCAGGAGGAGCTGTACAAACGCTATTATCCTGCGATGATGGCCCTTTGTCTGCGGTATGTCCGGAAGTCCGGCAATGCGGTCGATGTATTGAACGATGCTTTTTTAAAGGTCTTCCGGCAGTTGGGGCGGTACGAGGCAACGAAAGGAGCGTTGTACACATGGATGAGGAAGATCCTTATTAATACGGCGCTGGATTCGCTGCGGAAGGAGAAGGCTATCCGTTACCATGAGATGCCGATGGCAACTGAAGAGGAGCCCGGTATCGAAAATGAAGCGATCTCAAAGCTCAATAGTGACGAGTTGCTTGGCCTGATCCGCCGGCTGCCTGTCACTTCCTGCCTGGTCTTCAATCTATATGGCATCGATGGCTTTTCCCACCGGGAGATCGCCGAAATGCTTGGGATCAGTGAAGGGACCAGCAGATGGCATCTGAGTGATGCAAGACGGCAGCTAAAGCAGATCATTAACCTTACGGAACCGAATCTATGAGTGGATGGCAGCAACATAGAAACCCATGGGCCGAAAAGCTGTCGCAGGTCTCCCTCCCGGATGGTGGAGAGTCCTGGAAGGCGATGGAGGCTCTTCTCGACAGGGAGATGCCTGCGGGCCGGAGGTGGGACAGGCGCTGGCTCCTTTTGATTATGGGGTTGTTGCTGTTGATCGGAGTTTGCAATTGTCCCGGAAGGAAGTGGTTCTTTGGCGGGAAAACGGAGACTTTCCGAACGGTTCCGGCAGGCGGGAAGGGGGAAGCCGGTCCATCGGCCGGGGGTGTGGTGCCCGGAGGGGAAGAGCGCGCCGGGGGTGTGCGGCCGGGAGCGGGAGATTCGGTGAGGAGGAAGGTGGATGGCGGTGCAGGGACCGGGGAATCGGTGAGTGGGAAGGTAGGTCGCAGTGGAGGGACCGGGGGATCGGTGAGAGGTGGCGGCGCGACGAGGACACCTGGCCGGGATGAGACCGGGCGTGCGCAGCGGGAATCTGGTAAGCCGAAGGCGTTGAGGGGGGAGGTGGATGGCGGTGGAGGCAACGGGGATTCGGTGAGCAGGAATTCAGCGGGGGTACCGGCGATAAAGACGGCCGGGAAACCGCATGGTGGGGCTGTGGGGAAGCCGATCGGCCCGGGTATGGAGAAACCGGTCGGTGGGGGTATGGAGAAACGGGTTGGTGGGACTGTGGGGAAGGCGGGTGAGCGGAGGACGGATAAGGGCGGACGGAGGACCCGGGACAGTGTGGAGACGAATGGAGTTACCGCCGGGGTGACACCGGGAACCGGAACAGGTAAAACCGGGACATCGCAGCCTGCGGGGAACGCGGATTCAACGACTGAAAAAACCACCGCGAAGATTCCCGCTAACGATCCGGCAACGAATCAGGTGAAAAATCCCGCCAAGGATCAGGTGAAAAATCCCGCCAAGGGTCCGGTAAAGAATCCGGCAAAGGCGCCGCCTGCTTCGGTTCGGAACGAGGGGAAAAAAGAGGATTCGTCGAATAAAGAAAGGCATGACGGATTTATGGTGGGCATCGGCCTCAACCAGTTCTTTACGGTTGGCAGTCAGCAGCCGTCGTCATACAATTCGGGCGGGATCACGGGTACGCTGGGAGACTATATCCCGGTGCCGATGGTACGATACTATTTCAATCCTAAATTATACGTACAGCTCGAGGCGCAGATCAATACCCCGCAATATACCAGGAAGAACCTGGTGGCCCAGTCCACGCCGGTAGACTCCATCGGGACCACAACCGGGGGCGGAGCTATCACGCTTCAACAAACGGTATCGATCAATAAGCTTTTCTATTTTAACGTGCCTTTAAGCGTACATTATACTGTCTTTGACCGGCTGGATCTGGGTGCCGGCCTCCAGTATTCGCGACTGACCAACGGCGTAGGGGTTTTCAATCAAAATTATTCCGCGGGCGGCGTCGACAGTTTTGCGACCGCAACAAAGAGCTTCAAAGGGGATTCAATATACAAGGAGATCAAGACCCATGAATTCCGATTCCTTGTCGATGCCAACTACACCTGGAAACGATTCATCCTTGGAGTACGGTATAATCAGGCGTTGAGCAAGTTCATCCATGTTGAGATCTCCCCGGGTCAGATCACGCAGGCCCGCAACAGCTCATTGCAGCTGTATCTGCGCTATATTCTCTGGGATGGCCGAAAGAAAAAGGCATTGTTACCGGCCAAATAGCTTTTCGACGTAGTCTTTTTTGAATTCGATAAAGGTGGGGTCGCCACCGGGGGTGACATTGTATTGTTTGCAGGCGAAGAGGTCGTCCACGAGGGCGCGCATTTCCTTTTCATCGAGGATGGTTCCTGTTTTGACAGCATGCTGCCTGGCCAATGTGCGGATCAGTCGCTCGCGGCGGGAGAAGCGGATCTCGCTGGTGAAATTCTTGTATTGTTCAAGCATGTCTTCCAGTGCGGATCTTTCGTTGCCTTGTCCGGTATCCGCGGGGGTTCCCTGGACAACAAAGCTGTTCTTGCCAAAGGGCTCGATGGTATAGCCGAGCGGCTGGAGGTCGGGCAGGAGTTCGGCCAGCAGAATGGCATCGGGGGCTGACAGGGCGAGGGTAGCCGGGAAGAGGCTTTTTTGACTTGGTATTGGTTGGCCGGCGGCCGCTGCGGTCAGGCGTTCGTAAAGGATGCGTTCGTGTGCTGCCTGCTGGTGGACCAGGATAAAGCTCCGGTTAGCGGGCGTGATGATATAGGTGTTCAGTAGTTGTTGCAGCGGTGCGTCTCCGGGGGGTTGGACCTTCGGTGGGGAGGCGGGGTTGGTTCGGCCGGGAGTTAGGTCAGTGTCGCCGGCTGCGGTGGCAGGGCCGGAGGCTGGGGAAGTGGCGGCGGTGGCCGCCTCCTGGATGGAATCGGCCCAGTGGCGCAATTCGCTTTTGTTGGTCGGCTCGATAACATGCGCCTGGTTCTTTTGAGTGAAAGTTTTGTAAAGTGAAGAAGAGGCGATGGCGGCTTTGTTCTCTTCGGTAACCGGTTTGTTGATCGCATCGAGGCGCTGGATAGAGGGGTCAAGGTCGAAGTCCAGCGTGGGGGTTATACTGAACTGGGCCAGGGCATGTTTCACAGCGGCCTGGACAAAGGCATAAACGATTTTCTCGTCTTCAAATTTGATCTCCTGTTTTGTCGGATGGACGTTAACATCCACCTGGGTGGGATCGAGGTCGATAAAGAGGACATAAAGGGGATAGCTATCCGCCGGGATCATTTCGTTATAAGCGTTCATAACGGCATGATTCAGATAGGCGCTTCGGATAAAGCGGCTATTGACAAAGAGGTATTGGTCGCCGCGGGTCTTTTTTGCCGTTTCGGGTTTCCCCACGAAGCCGTAGATATTCAGGTAGTCGGTGTTCTCCTGCACCGAGACCAATCGGGAAGCAAAAGAGGCGCCGAGGATCTGGACGATCCGCTGCTTCAGGCTGCCTTTTTCAAGGTGCATCATTTCCTGGCCGTTGGCGGTCAGCGAAAAAAAGATTGACGGAAAGGCCAGGGTTACCCGGATGAATTCTTCCACGATATGCCGCATTTCGGCGGGATTGCTTTTGAGAAAATTGCGGCGGGCGGGAACGCTGAAGAAGAGGTTCTTCATGCTAATGCTTGTGCCGGCCGGGAGGGCGGCGGGCTCTTGCCGGATAATGCGGCTGTTCTCGATCCTCACGCAGGTACCGTTGTCGTCTTCGGGCCGTCTTGTCCGCAGTTCGACCTGAGCGACTGCTGCGATAGAGGCCAGGGCCTCGCCGCGGAAGCCCATCGTGCGGACATGAAAGAGGTCGTCAATATTTTTTATCTTGGAAGTCGCATGACGTTCAAAGGCAAGCCGTGCATCCGCTTCGCTCATCCCCATTCCGTTATCGATCACCTGGATCAGCGATTTACCGGCATCCTGCACGATCAGCCGGATATCGGACGCACCTGAGTCCACCGCGTTTTCCAGCAATTCCTTTACCGCACTTGCCGGACGTTGGATCACTTCGCCTGCTGCGATCTGATTGGCGATGTTGTCGGGCAATAAATGGATGATGTCTGGCAATTCTGGCTTATTTTGTGTGCAATTTACGCCGAAATGAGAAAACTCGCCTTGTTGCTGCTGCTCGTGACGACGGGCCTTACGCGCAGCTACGCCCAACGATCCACTCCACCTTCCGCCGACGCCTGGGTAGACAGCGTTTTCAGGACTCTCACTCCGGATGAAAAGATCGCTCAGCTGATGGTCATCCGGCTATCCGGGATCGACCCTGTTACACATCGGACGATCTTCTATGACTCGATTGCCGAGAGCGCCGTCAGGAAATTCAATGTGGGCGGGATCTGCACTTTTCAGGGTGACCCGGTTGCCCAGGCGGAGCGGATCAACCGGCTGCAGGGCCTGGCCAGGACGCCGATCCTGTTTTGCATCGATGCGGAGAACGGGTTGGGGATGCGGATGGACAGTGTCGAGGGGCTACCCCGGCAGATGATGCTTGGCGCGACCTCAGATACGGGGCTGATCCACCGGTATGGCAGGCTGGTCGGCGGACAATGCAAGCGGATAGGCATTCAGGTTAATTATGCGCCTGTAGTCGATATCAACAATAATCCCGACAATCCTGTCATCAACGACCGCTCATTCGGTGAAGACAAGCAGAAGGTGGCGGAGTTCGGGATCCAGTATATGCGCGGGTTGCAGGATGCGGGAGTGATGGCATGCGCCAAACATTTCCCCGGGCATGGGGATGTAGCGGTCGACTCGCATCTCGATCTGCCTGTCATCAATAAAGACCGCCGGCAACTCGACTCACTCGAGCTTTATCCATTCAGGGAGCTTTTCAAAGCCGGGGTGCCCAGTGTGATGATCGCGCATCTTTATATTCCGGCGATCGATAATACGCCGAACAGGGCTACTTCACTTTCGTATCTCAACGTTACAAAGCTATTGCGAAAACAATTGCATTACCAGGGTATCAGCTTCACCGATGCGCTGGAGATGAAGGGCGTGACGAAGTTTTACCCCGATGGGGATGCTGCCGTTCAATCGCTGATCGCGGGTAACGACATGTTATGTCTTCCCGGCGATGTACCATTAAGCGTGGAGAAGATCAAGATCGCGATCCGGGAGAAGAAGCTACGCTGGAAGGATATCGATGCCAGGGTGAAGCGGGTCCTGGCTGCCAAATATGCGTATGGGCTGGCCGAATGGCGGCCCGTCAATCTCATGCATTTGACAGCGGATCTCAATGTGGGTGTGACCGCGATGCGGAGGGAGGTGGCAGAAAATGCGCTGACCCTGCTGCAAAACCGCGACTCGGCGATCTTTCCGTTGTTGCCCTTGCCGGTGGGGCCCGACGCGATCACCGCACATCATCCGGTAAAGAAGAAGCGGGTCGCCTATATCGGAATGGGGTTGACCGCCGAGAATGCGTTCAGCCGAAGGATGCGGGAAGATTATGGGGCGGATATCTATCTGTTCGATTACAATCTTGACAGTGCCAAGGCTGCTGCGGCCCTGGAACTCCTGAGCAATCGTTATGATGCGCTGGTGATCGGCCTGCATAACTATGCGCGGTATCCTGCCCGCAACTTTCTGATCAGTGATCCGGCGGCATGGCTGTTGGGCAGGCTGCAGGAGAAGGAGCCATGTGTAACCATGGTATTCGGCAATCCTTATGCGATCCGGAACAGTTGTCAGGCGAAGGTGATGGTTGCCTGCTACGAAGATGACTCCACGACCCAACTCGTCGCGGCGGATCTGCTCAACGGTAAATTCACCCCCAAGGGCCATCTTCCGGTCACCGTCTGTCCTCAATACCGGGTCGGGACGGGTATCATGGGGCCTTACCGGGCGTTGCCGCCGGCCGATCCATCGACGTTGGGTATAGACGCGCTGCAATTGAATAAAATAGACGCCATCTGCGAGGAGGCGATCGCGAAGCAGGCCGCGCCCGGCTGTGTGGTGCTGGTTGCGAAAGACGGGAAAATAGTCTACGAGAAGGCATTCGGGTATATGACCTATGACCGGAAAGAGCCGGTGTACAAGGAGACCCTGTATGATATGGCGTCGTGCACCAAGATCTGCGCGACTACGATGGCGGTGATGAGGCTATATGATGAAGGGCGGCTCGATCTGCAAAAAACGCTTGGAGATTATCTGCCGCGGGTGAGGGGATCGGATAAGGCGTCGCTGACGATTTGGGATATCCTGCTCCACCAGGCAGGGCTTGTTCCCGATGTAGTCTTCTATAAGGAGGTGGTGGACAGCAGCAAAGAGCAGAATCCGTTGCCGGGTATCTTTACGGTGCAGCCAGACAGTTTGCATGGGGTCAGAGTGGCTGAAAACCTGTATTTGCGAAATGACTGGAGAGATACGATGGATCTGCGCGTTGTACAGAGCGTACTTGGCCCCAGGAAATATGTCTATAGCGATAATGATTTTATTTACATGGGCGAAGTCGTGGAAGCGATCACCGGGATGACGCTGGATCAATATGTTAAGAATACCTTCTATAATCCGCTGGGCATGACCTCTACGGGGTTTCTCCCCCGCGAGCGGTTCCCATTAGGCAGGATTGCGCCGACTGCGCTCGAGCCCATCTTCCGGCATCAGTTGTTACAAGGCGATGTGCATGATCCGGGGTCGGCCATGTTCGGCGGGGTGGCGGGTCATGCGGGGTTGTTCAGTGATGCGTACGATCTGGCCATCCTCGGGCAGATGTTGCTGGATGGGGGGGCCTTCAATGGCCGGACCTATCTGAAGAAGTCAACGATCGATTATTTCACAGCTTACCACAGTGATATCAGCCGCCGGGGTTTAGGGTTCGACAAGCCGGAAAAGAATAATGCGCAGTTGAAGCAGCAGTTAAAGCAGCCTTATCCTTGTCTGTCTGCTTCGCCGGAGACATTCGGTCATACCGGGTTTACCGGTACCTGTGTATGGGTCGATCCGAAATATGATCTGGTGTTTATTTTTCTTTCGAACCGGGTCAATCCGGTGGATACCAATCCGAAGCTATCGGCTTTGAATATCCGGGGCCGGATCCAGGAGACGGTATATCAGGCGATGGGGGTGGATGAAGGGGCCAGTACGAAGGCGCCGGCGCCGCCGGCGAAAAAGAGGAAGCGGCGGAAAAGGCATTCGTAAACGCAGGTTCATTTTTTTGATGTAAAAAGTGTCGCTAATTTTGGCGACATTTTTTTATTGGCATTAAATGAGGCGTTATGGAGCTGGAGAGGTATGAATTGATGATGGAGAGGATAATGCATCAGGAAATGAAAGAAGAGAAAAAAAACAAATTAGAGGAGAGCGTCGAGGCGCATATAACAATGGTCGACAATCTGCCATTTCATATTGCGGATGATGATCCTGTGCTTCTCAGAAAAGAACAAGAGGCCATAAAATCATTCTACGAAACTCCCTGGCCTGAGGAGGTCCTCAAGCGCATCGTAAAAGGCAGTTAATTCATTTCCCTTTCTTTTTAGCCGTCTTTGTAACGGCCGTCTTTTTCGTGGCAGCCGGGGTCTTTTTCGCCGTGCGGTTCATTGATTCGCGCGTCCTCGGTGCGCCCGCGGGCGCGAGCTTCAGCACGGGCAGTGCGTGATCCGAGGAATCCACCGCCTTCCCATAATGCTGCGCAAAGTATTTGCAAGCCTGCTGCAACCCGCATTCGGCGCATTTCGGCGACCGGGCCACGCAAACATAGCGGCCGTGAAGGATCAGCCAGTGGTGCGCGACATGGACCTGTTCCCGGGGGATGAACTGAAGGAGTTGCTTCTCCGCGGCAAGGGGAGTCTTTGCATTTAGCGTCAATCCGATCCTGGCGGCGACGCGGAAGACATGAGTATCAACGGCCATATTGGGTTGGTTATCCACTACGGATGTGATGACATTAGCTGTCTTACGGCCTACGCCGGGCAAACGTACGAGTTCTTCGACGGTCAACGGCACTTCGCCGCCGAAATCGCCGATCAGCATTTGGGCCATGCCGATCAGGTGTTTAGTTTTGTTATTGGGATAGGAAATGCTGCGAATAAGCGAAAAAAGGTCATCGTAATCTGCTTTGGCGAGTGTTGCAGCGTCAGGATACTTGCGAAAAATAGCCGGGGTCGTCATATTGACCCGCTTATCGGTGCATTGTGCAGAAAGGATAACTGCTACCAGCAATTGGTAGGGGCTGCCGTAAAACAGCTCAGTGGCCGCGTCAGGATT
>DASZJO010000063.1:0-39011 GCA_035948015.1 Puia sp. | reverse complement strand
ATCGATTTTGTCAACAGCCTGAAGGATCTGAATGAAGTGGATCTGAAAGCCCGGATCCAGGAAGATGAACTTCGGATGAAGAAGCTCGAGTTTGCGCATGCGATCTCGCCGCTGGAGAATCCGATGAGTATCCGTGCGTTGCGGAAGGATATTGCGCGGCTGAAGACGAAGCTGAACCAAGTTAATAATGCAAAAAGCTAATAAAATGGTTGAAAGAAATTTGCGCAAGACCAGGATCGGGGTGGTAAAGGCCAATAAGATGAGTAAGACCATCACCGTCACTGTCGAACGGAAGGTGAAGCACCCGATCTACGGGAAGTTCGTGAAAAAGACGACCAGCTTTCACGCTCACGACGAAAAGAATGAGTGCGGGATTGGCGATGTGGTGAAGATCATGGAGAGCCGCCCTCTTAGCAAGACCAAGCGCTGGCGTCTTGTCGAGGTGGTCGAGAAGGCCAAGTAATATATTGATGAATTTTTAAAGTATAATGAAATGATTCAGCAAGAAAGCAGGTTAAATGTAGCTGATAACAGCGGCGCCAAGGAAGTGTTGGTTATCCGCGTGTTGGGGAACAGCGGTCAGGATTATGCGGGGATCGGGGACAAGATCGTCGTCACCGTAAAGGACGCGTTACCTTCCGGCGGGATCAAGAAAGGGACGGTTGCCAAGGCGGTGATAGTCCGGACCAAGAAAAAATTGCGCCGGAAGGATGGCAGCTATATCAGGTTTGACGATAATGCTGTGGTTTTGCTGAGTGCATCTGACGAGCCCCGGGGTACACGCATATTCGGGCCTGTAGCCAGGGAACTGCGTGATAAAGGATACATGAAGATTATCTCATTGGCACCGGAAGTGCTATAAAATATAGAATACAATGAGCAACAGATTCAAACCCAAATTTAATATCAAGAAAGGTGACAACGTGGTTGTGATCACCGGCGACGATAAGGACCCGAAAAAAGCCCGGAAAGTCCTGGACGTCTATCCTGACGAAGCGAAGGTGCTAGTCGAAGGGGTAAACATCGTGACCAGGCACACCAAGCCTTCCGCGCAGAACACCAAGGGTGGGATTGTGAAGAAGGAGGCTCCGATCCACATCTCCAATGTCCTGTTGTGGGATGCCAAGAGTGGTGGCGCTTCGAAGGTTTCGCGCTCCAGGGAGAACGGGAAATTAGTCAGGATTGCTAAAAAATCAGGGGAGGTAATCAAATGAGCACTGTAAAATACGCTCCGCGTCTGGCAGAAAAGTACAAGAAAGAAGTTGTACCTGCCCTCATGAAGAAGTTTGGTTATAGCACCATAATGCAGGCGCCCAAACTGGAGAAAATTTGTATCAACCGCGGCGTTAATGGCGCGGTCACGGATAAGAAGCTGGTAGAAGTGGCGGTGGATGAGCTGTCGACGATCACCGGTCAGAAGGCGGTAACGACACAGTCGAAGAAGGATATTTCCAACTTCAAGCTGCGGAAGAATATGCCGATCGGCGCACGGGTAACACTGCGTGGCGAGAAGATGTTCGAGTTCCTTGACCGGCTGGTATCCACGGCGCTACCTCGCGTAAGGGATTTCAAGGGGATCAATGAGAAATCTTTCGATGGCCGCGGCAATTATACGCTGGGGATCACGGAGCAGATCATTTTCCCCGAGATCGACATCGACAGGGTCAATAAGATCACCGGTATGGACATCACGTTCGTGACGACGGCCGGGACCAACGAAGAGGCTTTCGAGTTGCTCAAGGAACTGGGTATGCCTTTCCGTAATATTCGTAAAGATTAAAAATAAACTGTATAAAACATGGCTAAAGAGTCTGTAAAGGCGAGACAAAGGAAAAGGGAAGTGTTATCGGCCAAGTATGCCGAAAAACGCGCCGCTTTGAAAGCCGCCGGAGATTACAAGGCGCTGGACCAATTACCCAGGAATGCATCGCCCGTAAGGTTGCATAATCGTTGTCAGCTGACGGGTCGTCCCAGGGGGTATATCCGGTATTTCGGGATCTCCAGGGTGATCTTCCGGGACATGGCGCTTCAGGGTAAGATACCGGGTGTTCGGAAGGCCAGCTGGTAAAATAAATTGATAAAACGGCGGGTATGCCCGCAAAAATTAGATAAACAATGGTTACTGATCCAATAGCAGATTTCCTGACAAGAATCCGCAACGCACAGATGGCGAATCATCGGATCGTGGAGATCCCCGCTTCCAATCTGAAGAAGCGGATGACCGAGATCCTGTACGACAAGGGGTATATCCTCAAGTACAAGTTCGAGGATGACAACAAGCAGGGCGTGATCAAGATCGCGCTGAAGTATGATCCGGCTACGAAGGAGCCCGCTATCAAGTCATTGGAGCGGATCAGCCGTCCCGGATTGCGTACGTATGCCAGCCCGTCCGAATTCAGACGCGTGAAGAACGGTTTGGGGGTGGCTATCCTTTCTACTTCCAAAGGAGTAATGACAGACAAAGACGCAAAGGTGCAGAACGTGGGTGGCGAGGTGCTGTGCTATGTTTATTAAATTTTTAAAATTAAGGAATCATGTCTCGTATAGGTAAACAGCCGGTCACTCTGCCAAAGGGGGTGACTGTAACGGTAGGGCAACATAACCAATTGACCGTAAAGGGTCCCAAAGGAGAGTTGAAGCAGGAGATTGACCGGGATATCACGGTCGAAGTAAAGGACGATCATGTCTATTTCACCCGTCCTACCGATCAGATCCGTCATCGTGCACTGCATGGGCTCTACCGTTCCCTGGTGTCCAATATGGTTAAGGGAGTTACGGAGGGATACAAACGGCAGCTGGAGCTGATCGGCGTAGGTTTCAAAGCGTCCAACCAGGGCAATATCCTGGACCTCGCGCTCGGCTACTCACACAATATCGTTTTCGAAATTCCCAAGGAACTGAAGCTGGCTACTGCCCAGGAAAAGGGTGAGAATCCGAAGATCACGCTCGAAGGTGTCGACAAGCAACTGATCGGCCAGGTGGCCGCCAAGATCCGGAGCCTGCGCAAGCCGGAGCCTTACAAGGGCAAAGGGGTTCGCTACATCGGTGAGGTCGTGCGAAAGAAAGCAGGTAAAGCGGCTGGCAAATAATCTGAAAATAAAAATATTATGGATACGAAAGCACTCAGAAGAGAAAAGATCAAGTTCCGCGTCCGCAAAAAGATCACGGGGACGACCGCGCGGCCCAGGCTGTCGGTATTCCGGAGCAATAGCGATATCTATGCCCAGTTGATCGATGACAGCGCCGGCAAGACGCTGGCTTCTGCATCATCCCGGGATAAGGATATCCTTGCCCAGAAGGGGACGAAGGTTGTGAAGAGCAAGATGGTGGGCGCGGCCATTGCGCGGAAGGCCAGCGAGCTGGGTTTGCTGGACGTCACGTTTGATCGCTCCGGGTATCTGTATCACGGCCGGGTAAAGGCTGTTGCAGATGGTGCCCGGGAAGGCGGGTTGAAATTTTAAATTAAAAAAGTACAATGTCACAAGTAATCTTAAACAGAGTTAAAGCCGGAGACCTGGAACTGAAAGAGAAAGTGGTGGCGATCAATCGTGTGGTCAAGACGACCAAGGGGGGCAGGGCATTCAGCTTCTCTGCCTTGGTGGTAGTCGGTAATGAGAATGGGGTAGTGGGTCATGGTCTGGGTAAGGCCAAGGAAGTTCAGGAAGCGATCACCAAAGGGATCGAGGATGCCAAGAAGAACCTTATCAAAGTTCCTGTTCATCATGGCACAATCCCGCACGATCAGCTGGCCAAGGAAGGCGCCGCCAAGGTGCTGATCAAGCCGGCCGCTCATGGTACTGGGGTGATCGCAGGGGGTTCGATGCGAGCGGTGCTGGAAAGTGCGGGGGTAACGGACGTGCTGGCAAAATCGTTGGGCTCTGCCAATCCGCATAATGTCGTAAAAGCTACATTCAAGGCGTTGGCGATGCTGCGTGAGCCGATCGCTGTCAGCAGGACCCGTCATATTTCATTAAAGAAAGTTTTCAACGGATAATCATGGCAAAGATCAAGATCACGCAAATCCAGAGTGGCATCGACCGGCCGGAGCGTCAAAAGCAGACGTTAAAGGCGTTGGGGTTGAAAAAGCTGCACTATTCAAAAGAAGTGGAGGCCACCCCGCAGATCCTGGGTATGGTCCGGATGGTGGAACACCTGGTGAAAGTCGAAGAAGTAAAATAATTTTTTAGCGGCGCGCAGCGCCGTTCGCGAGGGGCGATTCCCCGTAAGTTTAAATCAACATCATGCAATTACACACGATTCGGCCTGCAAAGGGCGCTACGCATAAAGAAAAACGTTTGGGTCGCGGGGAAGCTTCCGGCAAGGGCGGCACCTCGACAAAGGGTAATAAAGGGGGACAAAGCCGGGCCGGCTATCAGCGTAAAATGGCGCACGAAGGCGGTCAGATGCCTATCCAGCGTCGTATCCCCAAGCGCGGTTTCAACAATATCCACAGGGTAGAATATAAAGTGTTCAACCTGGGCCAGATCGACCAGCTTGTAGAAAAGTACAGCATGACCGAATTCACTCCGGAAAATCTGTATATCAACGGATTAATCGGCCAGACCGACCTGGTGAAGGTATTGGGGACAGGGGAACTGAAGTCTAAGATCAGTTTCAAGGTAAATGCGATTAGCGGGAAGGCAAAATCAGTGATCGAGGGGCTGGGCGCCACGATCGAGATTCTGAAGTAATTTTTACGTAACTTGCATGGACGCATCGGCTGATGCGTCTATGTACATTTAAAACCGAGCTTTTCCGTGAAGAAATTCCTACAAACGCTTAGAAATATTTGGAGCATTGGTGACCTAAGAAACAAGATCATTGTAACGCTCTCGTTAATATTTGTTTACCGGTTAGGCACGTATGTGGTGCTCCCGGGAATCGATCCGAATAAGCTACCGGCGATGGGCAGTGCGAAGAGCGGTGCGCTGGGCCTGATAGACGCCTTCTCCGGAGGCGCGTTCTCCCAGGCCTCTATCCTCGCCCTTGGGATCATGCCTTATATCTCGGCTTCGATCTTTATGCAGCTGATGACGATCCTGATCCCGCAGATGCAGAAAGTACAGAAAGAGGGCGCCAGCGGTCAAAAGAAGATCAACCAGTGGACGCGATATCTGACGGTTATTGTCACATTTGTCCAGGCTTACGCCTATGTTACCTACCTGACAAAAATGGGGCAGGGAGTAGTCATGGCGTCGTTCAGCGGCTATTTCTGGTTGACTACGCCTATCGTGCTGACAGCGGGAACTTTGTTCGTCATGTGGCTGGGAGAAAAGATCACCGATAAAGGCCTGGGTAACGGTACTTCGCTCATTATCATGATCGGGATCCTGGCCCGGCTTCCGCGATCGCTCCGGGATGAATGGTCTTCCAAACTCACCATCGGCAGCGGCGGTATCCTGATCTTTGTGATCGAGATTGCGGTGATGGTAGCCATCATTATGGGGCTTATTATCCTTACCGTCGGGGTACGCAAGGTACCGGTGAATTATGCGAAACAGATCGTGGGCAACCGTCAGTTCGGCGGCGCGCGGCAGTTCCTGCCGTTAAAAGTGAATAGTGCTGGTGTGATGCCGATCATCTTTGCGCAGGCGATCATGTTCCTGCCGACGATCTTCGCAGGCTTCGATCCGGCGAAGGGTATTGCAAGGCTTTTTTCCGATCCGAAGGATTGGGTCCATATGCTCATCTACGGCGGTATCGTTGTAGGGTTTACCTTTCTTTACACGGCCCTTATCTTTAATCCCAAACAAATTTCTGAAGACCTCAAGCGGAACAATGGTTTCATCCCCGGGGTGAAACCCGGCCAGCCAACGGCCGATTACATTGGTTCTGTCATGGATAAAATCACCCTGCCGGGGGCTTGTCTGCTGGCGATCGTAGGTATCCTGCCGGGTTTTGCCCAGCGGTTGGGCGTTACGCAGGGTTTTGCCTCCTTTTTCGGCGGCACTTCGCTGCTGATCATGGTGGGTGTTATCCTGGATACGCTGCAGCAGGTCGAGACGCAGCTCCTCATGCGCCAGTATGATGGGTTGATGAAGAGCGGCCGGATCCAGGGACGTCAGTCTCCGGTTTCCAACGCAGTGATATAGCTATGATCCATTATAAGACACCGGCGGAAATCGAGTTGATGCGGGACAGCGCAAGGCTGGTCAGCAAAACGCTGGCTGAGGCGGCTAAGATATTGAAGCCGGGGGTGACGACGTTACAGCTGGACAAACTGATCGGTGAATATATTCGGGACAACGGGGCCATCCCATCCTTCCTTAACTATCGCGGGTATCCATTTGCATCCTGTATTTCCGTCAATGATGTGGTTGTGCATGGATTTCCGAATGACCGCCCCTTAGAGGCGGGGGATATTATTTCCATTGATATCGGTGTGATCAGGAAAGGCTATCATGGCGATCATGCGTATACGTTTGCTGTGGGTGATCCCGGCCCGGAGATCATGCAATTGATCCGGGTAACTAAGGAATCGCTGTACAAGGGCATCGAGAAGGCTGTGGCCGGAGGCAGGGTCGGTGATATTGCCTATGCGATCCAGGAACATACTGAAAAGAAGTACGGGTATGGTGTAGTTCGGGAACTCGTGGGTCATGGGTTAGGCCGTCATCTGCATGAGGACCCGCAGGTACCGAACTTTGGCCGTCGCGGGACGGGCGCCAAGCTGAAAGAAGGGCTGGTGCTCGCGATAGAGCCCATGATCAACCTGGGCAAGAAAGAGGTTTATACGGAAAAGGATGGATGGACGGTACGGACGGCAGATCGCCAACCGTCGGTTCATTTCGAGCATGATGTGGCTATCCGGAAGAACAAAGCCGATATTCTGTCGGACTATAGCGTAATCGAGGCCGTGGAAAGGGCCAATCCGCATCTTGTCACGGGGGATTCGATCGAGGTTTCATAAGCGCGGTATGTGCGCATTTTCCAAACATCTTATAGTTATCGGCGGGGGTGCCGCGGGGATATTCTGTGCGGCCAACGCGGCGCGGCTGTGCCCGGGTCTGCATGTGACAGTGCTGGAGAAGACCGGCAAGCTGCTCAGCAAGGTCAGGATCAGCGGGGGCGGGCGCTGCAATGTCGCGCATTCCTGCTATGATGTCGATGAAATGGCAAAGCGGTATCCAAGGGGAGAGCGATTTGTTCGGAGGGAATTGTATCGCTGGGCGGTTGCAGATACGGTGGGCTGGTTTGGGGAGCGAGGTGTGGAGCTCAAGACGGAGGCAGATGGGCGAATGTTCCCGGTAACGGATTCATCGCAGACGATTATCGATTGCCTCATGCGGGAGGTAAACCGTTATGGGGTGGAGGTCATGATGAATGCAGAGGTGAAAGACGTGGAGGTGGGGGTTGAGGGTGGTCCGGGTGCGGATGCGGATACGGGTGGATTTCGGGTACAACTGGCAGATGGCCGGGGACTGGCGGCAGACTTTGTCTGTATTGCATGCGGCGGATATCCCAAATCAGGGATGTTCGACTGGATAAGGAGGTTGGGGCATTCGATCGAAGAGCCGGTGCCTTCTCTGTTCACCTTCAATATGCCTGGCGATCCCATTACCAGGCTAATGGGCATCGCAGTACCCGAGACGCAGGTTAAAATAGCGGGTAGTCGGCTTGTAGAAAGGGGACCGTTGCTGATCACGCATTGGGGTCTCAGCGGACCGGTGGTGCTGCGGCTATCAGCGTGGGGCGCCCGGGAGCTGGCTGCCGGGGGTTATCGTTTTGGTATCCGGGTCAACTGGCTGCCCGATTTGTCCGAACAGCAGATAAGGGAAAGGATGCAACAGGTGCGATATGAGTGGGCGGCGCGGTCGGTTTGGAGCGGAAACCCGTTCAGTTTGCCGCAGCGGTTATGGGAATACTGGGTGACAGCGGCCGGCATTCCGGAGGGGCTTCGGTGGGCGGATCTGCCGGCGAAGGATCAGAACAAGCTGGTAAGCTTTATATGGGCGGCAGAGTATGCGATCGCGGGAAAGACTACCTTTAAAGAGGAGTTTGTTACTGCCGGAGGTGTTCGATTAGCGGAGATAGATCCTGGTAGATGTCAAAGCCGGAAGGTGCCGGGGCTTTATTTTGCGGGGGAGATCCTGGATGTGGACGGGATCACGGGGGGGTACAATTTTCAACATGCCTGGAGCAGCGGATGGATCGTGGCGGACAGTGTGGCGGCGGTGAAGGGCGGTGGGCAATAAATTTTATTTATATGGGAAAAATTTCAGGTAACGCATTTGCTCCCACGTTGTCGTTGAAGGTTGTGGCGCCCGCGGTCGAGTTCTACAAAAAGGCGTTTGGGGCGGAGGAGGTTCTGATCGTGAAGAATGAGGATGATTCGGTTCATGTGGCCGAACTGACGTTCAGGGGGATGACGTTTCACTTGCACCAGGAGATGCCGGAGCCTGGAAAGGAGCGGGCGCCGCAGACGGTAGGGGGAACGACGGTCGATCTCGGGGTGTTCCTCGATGATCCCGACTCATTGATGGACAGCGCTTTAGCAGCGGGAGCCCGGCTGATCAACCCGATGCGGGACTATGAATATGGATATCGGCAGGGGTCTTTTGAGGATCCTTTTGGGCATCATTGGACGTTGCAAAAGAAGTTGGCTAATGCCTGGGAGGGTGTGATCGGGCCGAATGGGGAGAAGGAGAAATGAACCGATTTTTTTTGTAACTTTGCTACCCCGAATTAAAAACCTCGGGGTTTATTTATTATGTCCGAAAACGAAATTGTTAACTCAAACGCTGAAACACAGGAGACACCGGTTGCGGCCGCCGTGGCGGAGTCTACAGCGACAACAAAAGCACCTGTGCATGTGCAGACTGCGCATGATGATTTTGACTGGAGCATTGACAAACGGAATGTGGCTGTTTACACCAAGGATGAAAAAGTAAAGTATGACAAGGTGTATGAAGACACTTTCGTCGCCATCACGGATGGTGAGCTGGTTAAAGGCCTGGTTGTAGGTGTGACCAAGACCGATGTGGTGGTCAATATCGGGTTCAAGAGTGATGGCCTGGTATCTCTCAACGAATTCCGGGACCTTCCCAATCTGAGGACGGGGGATGAAGTGGAAGTGATGGTTATGGAAAAGGAGGACCGGGAAGGGCATTTGCATCTAAGCCGGAAGCAGGCCCGCATCACCCGTGCCTGGGAAAAGATCGTTGAAGTTCATCGGACCGGTGAGGTGGTCACGGGTACGGTTACCAGCAAGACGAAGGGCGGCCTGATCGTCGATGTCTTCGGCATGGAGACTTTCCTGCCAGGATCTCAGATCGATGTGAAGCCGGTTACGGATTACGACCAATTCGTCGGCAAGACTATGGAATTCAAAGTCGTGAAGATCAATGAGGCTATCAAGAATGCGGTCGTATCGCACAAGGCACTTATCGAAAGTGATATCGAAGCGCAGCGCGCCGAGATCATCAGCAAGCTCGAGAAGGGGCAGGTGCTGGAAGGGACGATCAAGAATATCACCGACTTTGGCGCCTTTATGGACCTTGGCGGTCTCGATGGCCTCCTGTATATCACGGATATCAGCTGGGGACGCATCAGCCATCCGAGCGAAGTGCTCAAGCTGGATCAGAAGTTGCAGGTAGTGGTGCTGGATTTCGACGACGGCAAGAAGAGGATCAGCCTGGGCCTGAAGCAGCTCACGCCGCATCCCTGGGATGTATTGCCTCCGAATATCAGGGAAGGCGAGATCGTCAAGGGCCGCGTGGTCAATATCGAAGATTATGGCGCATTTCTGGAAATCATGCCGGGCGTAGAAGGCCTTGTACATGTCAGCGAGATCACCTGGGCGAATACGCCGATCAATGCGAAGGAATTCTTCAAGCTGGGCGATGAGCATAATGCCAAAGTGGTTACGCTTGACAAGGATGCGCGGAAGATGAGTCTTTCGATCAAGCAGCTGAGTGAAGATCCGTGGAATACGATCGAAGTGAAGTTCCCGGTTGGCAGCCGTCACAACGGGCTGGTGAAGAATATCACTCCTTATGGGGTATTCGTGGAGCTGGCTCCCGGCATTGGCGGGATGATCCACATCAGCGATCTCAGCTGGCTGAAACGCTTCAATCACCCGTCCGAATATACGAAGGTCGGGCATCATATCGACGTGATGATCCTGGGCATCGACAAGGACAACCGCAAGCTCCAGCTTGGTCACAAGCAACTGGAAGAAGATCCCTGGAATGCGTTGGAAGAAACCTTCGCCGTTGGTTCCGTTCATGAGGGTCTGGTGATCCGCAGGGATGACAAGGGTGCGATCGTGCAACTGCCGTATGGGCTGGAAGGGTTTGCTCCGAACCGGCACCTGAATAAGGAAGACGGCAAGTCGATCCAGTTGGATGAAACGGCTCCCTTCATGGTCATTGAATTCGACCGGAATGAAAAGCGCATTGTACTCTCGCATACCCGCATCTGGGAACAGGTGAAAACGGAAGAGCGGGAAGCGCTGCGCAAGGAGCAACGGGCTGATGCCGACAAGACGCGGAAGGTCGTGAAGAATATCCAGCAGAAGGTTGAAAAGCCGACCCTGGGTGATCTCGGTGCGCTGGCGTCGATCAAAGAGAAGCTAAAGCAGGAGGAGAAGGATCAGCACACGCAGGGCGGAACCCCCGGTGCGGAAGAGAAGAAGTAAGATCGCTGCGCGATGAAAAATATAGGGCCCCTGACGGGGCCTTTTTATTGCAGGCCGGCAAGATGGCCGCCGGTAAATTCCGCCAGTGAAGACAGTTTGAGGTCGGCTGCTCCCCATTTGGGCAAGGAATATTGGTCAGCGACGGGGATGGCTACGCATTTCATCCGTGCGGCTTTGGCGGCGATCAGACCGTTAAAAGAATCCTCGAACGCGAGACACTCGAGCGGGTTGGCCGACAGGGCGGCGGCGCAATCCATATATACCTGGGGATGGGGTTTGCCGAAAGGCAGGTCACCAGCAGAAGTGACGGCGTCGAAATAGTCGCCGATCTCCAGTTTGTCGGTGACGATCTTTGCAAGCGTGAGCGGGGAGGAAGTGGCGAGTCCGATGCGGAATCGTTGTTCTTTAAAGAGGTCCAGAGCATGGCGCACACCCGGCATGGGATTGGCCTGAGTGCGGATCTTTTCGAAGACGTTTGCATGAAGGGCGGCGGCTGCAGCGGGAATCAATGACTTGTCTATGCCAAAAACGCCAAACCAGTAGTCGAGCCATTCCGGAGTGCGCAGCCCGGTGGTGTGATGATATTGGATCGGGGAGAGGGTAACATTGAACTCCAGGAGCGTTTCCATCCCGGCTTGCTGCCAGTAAGGTTCGGAATCGATGAGAAGACCATCCATATCGAAGATGACGGTGTTTAGCTGCATAGGCGCCAAAGGTAATGAGATGTGTCGATTCTTTCGTACATTCGATAAGCGGACGACTTCCATTCGCCAGAACGCACATGAGTGTCAGCCAACGTCTCAAAAATTTCCGTTTCATCCGGAAGGTGGTTTATGCCATCGTGGGGATTGTATCTTATCCCGGATTAATGATCGTCAACCGGCTCAAGATTTCGGGGACTGAGCATTTGCGGCGGCTGCCACGGGGGAATGTGTTGTTTGTCAGTAATCATCAAACCTATTTTGCGGACGTCATTACCTTTCTTCATATTTTCTGTGCTGTAAAATGGGGAAAGCGTGATCGGTTGGGGCTGCCTTTTTACCTGTTGAATCCCTTTACGAACGTCTATTATGTAGCCGCGGAGGAAACGATGCGGGCGACATGGGTGAGCCGGCTTTTCACGATGGCAGGGGCATTAACGGTTCGCCGGACCTGGAATAAGGAGAGCACGGAAGTCCGAAAGGGTCTTGATCCTTCGGATACGCGGAAGATCACCCGGGCATTGGAGAGCAGTTGGGTGATCACCTTCCCGCAGGGGACTACGAAGGCTTTTGCACCCGGCAGGAAGGGCACAGCGCTCATCATTAAGCAAAGCCGGCCGATCGTTATCCCGGTTGTGATCGGCGGATTTTGGCGGGCCTTTAATAAAAAGGGATTGAAGTTCAAGAAACGGGGTACCCAACTGAGTGTTACCTTCAAGGGGCCGCTGGAGATCGACTATGACGCCCCTGCGGAGAAGATTATGGAGCAGATAATGGATTCGATAGAGCAGAGTAAAAAATATATGATGCTTGGGGCGCATCATTGGATCAAGGAGCCGGCCTGAGGGCGGGTGCGGCGGGTTGGGCGCCGGAGGCGGGTTGATTCACCGAAAATGTTTTCACAGCATATCCTGGCGTTCCGTTGCCGGACAGACCCTGCACGACCAATGCGAAAGTTCCCGTCAAATCGGAGGTATTCAGCAAAAGCCGTTTTTTCCCGGAGCTGTCCGTGATGATATCGGGACGCCACAACAATTGGTTCCTGAGATCGGGAATAGGGCTCTGGATCCGGGCCTCCGATTCATAGGCGGGGGAATAGAATTCGCGATGCTGCTGGAGACCGTTGTATTGTACGACAACGGCATTGGGGTCCAGTTGATAGCCGCCCAGATCGCCATCATAGGACCGGAAGCTCACGATGCCATCGGTGATCGAGGGTCCGAGATAATACCTGTGTGAAACCACGTCGATCTTTTCGATCTTCAGGGGGTTGATGCCGATCATCTTGTCGCCGTTGAAAACGGGGACCCCATCGATGAGCAATAAAGGATCATCATCGAAAAAGAGATTGAACAAGACGTTTCTGACCCGGAAGAAGGTCTTGCCATTTTGTAAACGCACGCGCACGTTCTCGACATATTCCCGGATCACCTCGTCCATGGTTACAAAGCGCGTGTAGTCGTCAAGGTTATATTTCAGATCGGAGATGCCGTAGAACCCTGTCGTGTCTTTCTCCGCGGGCGGGAGGAAGTGAGATTTCTCACCGGGACGATAGGCGTTCTCCGCCTGGACACCAATGCTGCGGGCGAGCAGTTGGTTTTTCCATCGTGGAGAGAACAAGGAATCGGACTGGGGCCAAACGGAGAATTTGTCCGAGTAGGGATTTGGGATATCAATGCGATAAGTACTGTCGGTCTGGCTATTGGTCTGCACAATGATCTCTTTGTTGCCGTAGAAATTGTCTACATGGAAGAAGAGATTGCCATCGGCATTGCTGAGTGCGGTGGATAGTTGAAAGCGCCGGCCCGGTACCGACAGGTACCCGATCGTCGGGGATGGGGGGAGGCCCGTCCTTTTGTCAATGACCTTGCCGTTGATAACAGGCCCATTGGTTTCCGGCAGGAATTCGAAATACGGTCGATTGTTCTGCAGGATATCTTCCCAGCGGAAACGTGTCCATCCCTGCGTTAGCATCAAATTATCGAGGGCTTCCAACGTCTCAGGGTCCGCATTCGCGAAATAATATTGGGGGGATTGTATTTTTCCTTTGAGATCGGAGCGCAGCAACAGATAGCTGAGGATATTCTCGTCGGGGATGGATTGGAGGGAGTCTACCAGGAAAACGGATAGCGACAGATCGGCTGTTAGCGGCTGGCCGGATGGATCGGAAGTGGAGAGGTCGATAGCTAATTGCTGTCGGGTTTGGTATCCGGCCGGGGATGGGGGGGTGGCGGACGAATTGGCCGGGGATGGCATATTCACTGCGATCTGCAACTGTTTGGAGGGTGGGTTGCAATAAAGCCTTTCGCAGACCGGAACCCGGTGCGCGTTGAAAACGGTGATATGGGATATGCCCTCATCCAGGCTGTCCTTGTCGATCGAGAAACTGGTTTCGTTATTGGAGAGAAAGTTTACCTGTATAGTTTTGACCCGGCGATGGTTATGGACGAACAGGTAGAGAGCCGGATTTGCCGGCATGGAAGCGGAACGGACGGTGACGCGGAGTTGGTGCGAGCCGATATCGTCCAGGTGCATGACAACGCCTTCGTCATAGGCGGCGGGAAGCTTTTCTGTTGTGATGGTGGAGCCGGTTGTTGTCAGCGCATAATAGGTGTTGCCCTTGAAGGGGGTGAAGGAGAATCTGCCGATGCCGAAGTGGCGTGTCTGAAAATGGGCTACCGTGTCTTTTTTCTGATCGACGACTACGCCCCTGCAAAAGATGCCCTCTCCGGCCTGGTCGACGGCTTTGAAGGCGACGACCGACGCAAGGCCATTGACGAGATTGCCTCCTTCGGGAAAGAAGCGGATGGCGTTGTCTTTGTGTGAAGGGTCATCGGGGGAAAGGAATGGCCGGGATGAATCGGTAACGCTCTCGTCATTTACGGTGTTGAGGATCGTCAGTTGCTGTTGGTAATAATAATCCGGGCTGAAATTTTTCATCCAATTGGTATAGGCACGAAAACTGTATTGGCCGGAGGGGACGGAAGAAGGTATCCTGAAGGACCCGTCGCCCGATCCATTATTCATTTCGATCGTCTCCTGCAGGACGGCTTTCTGGTCTTTGTCGAGCACCTCCACGTAGGCAACCCCCGAAATGGACAGGGGGGTATTGAAGCGGTCATCCACATCGTATGCCTTGAACCAAATGATCTCTCCGGCGAGATAGAATGTCTTGTCTACATGAACGAAAAGCTTCTCCTGGACGGATGCCGATTGGTAGCGGCGGAATTTTGCCGAAAGGCTGTCTATATCGCCGGGCTGGGCGGATACCGGGAGAAAAGCAATCAGTAAGAGCAACGCGCCGGAACATTTTTTATCGATGGACGTATATCGCATGGGTCGTTTTTCTTTTAGAATGGCCAATAGGGTGGGCTTTGGTTGCTTCCTCCGAAGAGGGTACAATCTATGCAGTACCGGGATCCCAGCACCAGGAAGCCTTGTGCATTAAAATACCAGGGAGCATAGAATGTATCGGGATAATTATATATCAGGGGATTCATAGTGTTCAGCGCAATGAGTAACGAATCGCAACCGTAAATGAGCTGATTATCCTTCCAATTGTTGAGACTGCTGTGATAAACAAATACTCTCTGTTGTTGCACCGTGGAGGCACTGAGGAATCCGATAACGGGCTCGGAAGGGTTGGTGATGCAATGGATATTACCCATGAGCTGGGTAGGCTGCAGATCGAACAGGGTGCCTACCGCATCGGAAGTTTTTTGGATCAGCAGCCAGTAGTTGTAGGCATCCTCCGTCAGCGCATATTGGCGGACCAGGATGCTGTATGCGATGATAAATTTCGTATCGCCGTTGAGAATAGTCGTTATCGGGAAAGCATTGATGATGTCTTCCGCCAGCCGCGTGGAGGTGGTGACCAGCACATTGGTGGAAGGCGCCGTGGTCCAGCATCGGAATTCTTGATTGGATGAATCGGTGGGGACGATCATTCCATTCGCCACGGTCAACGCAGTGGTGATTTCGGCGTCGTGTTCCCAGGTCTCGGCATAATCATACCGGTAATAGCGAGTATTGCCGGTGGGATCGTGTGTGTTCACATAGACGGTAAAATCGCCGGGTTGTCGCCAGAAAAGGGTGTCGATCGGCGGGGTCGGTTTGCACGGAACGGCATCGGATGCATATTTCCGGCCGTCGGCGGTGGTGATGGCGATGCTGTATTGTTTTGTGATATCGAGGTTCAATGGCGCGCTGGTATAGATGCCGGCATTGGCCGTGTCGGTCAGGCTATAGGCGGTCCCGTGCGTGTCGAGGATCGAGACTTTTGCATTCAATTCGGGGATGCCTATAGTGGTCGAGTCGCCCAGGTCCCGGGTCCTATTGATGTTGATGGAGGTGACGGCGCCCGGGGCGATATTGATAAAGCCGTCGACCACCAGGTAACGATTGGCGGCTTTGATGGCTGGCGGCTCATAGGCCTCTTTGCAGCGGATCGTGCCGGTGATCAGCAGCAGGACGCAAAAGCCGATATGGATAATACGGGGTCGCATTAATATGGCCAGAATGAAGGTTTAACGGTAGTGCCGCCGAAACGGGTGCAGTCCAGACAGAAGTTGGGGGCGAGCACCAAAACGGTGGGACCATTGAAGTAATACGGCCCATATCCCGTATCCACAGGATTGAAGGCCGGGAAACTGTTTGGGTTGTACGCTATCTGTATGGTATCGCAGCCGAAGGCAGGGGAATTGTGTATCCAATTGGTCAGATAGGTCTCGTAGACAAAGATCCTTTGTTGCTGTACGGAATTCGCGCTAATGAACCCGATGACGGGTTCGGATGGATTGGTCAGACAATGGATATTACCAACGAGTTGGGTAGGTTGCAGGTCGAAGAGGGTGCCTACGTTCTGCGAAGTCTTTTGGATGAGCAGCCAGTAGTTGTAGGCGTCCTGGGTCAGGGCGTATTGCCGGACGAGGATGCTGTACTGGAGGTCTATTTTAGAGTCGCCCTGAGGAACGGTCGCCACGGGAAAGGAATCGATGACGTCCTGTGCAAGGGCCGCGGAAGAAGCGATCAGGATGTTGGTGGAAGGAGCGGTGGACCAGCATCGCCATTTTTGATTGGTGGTGTCCGTTGCGACGAGATTGCCGTTGACCACGCCCCACGGCGAGATGATATTGGCATCGTGTTCCCAGGTTTCGGAATAATCATACCGGTAGTAATGGGTATTATTGGTGGGATCGTGGGTACTGACGTAGACGGTAAAGTTCTCAGGTTGACGCCAGAAAACGCTGTCGATCGGCGGGGTTTGTTGACAGGGGACCGCATCGGATGAATACTTCCGGCCGTCAGCGGTGGTGATGGCGATGCTATACTGGCCGGTGACATCCAGGGTCAGCGGAGCGCTGGTATAGATGCCGGTACCCGCCGTATCGGTCAGGGTATAGGTGGTCCCGTGTGTGTCGAGGATCGAGACTTTCGCATTTAGTTCAGGGACGCCTATAGTGGTCGAGTCGCCCAGGTTTCGGGTCCTGTTGATGTTGAAGGAGGTGACGGCATTCGGGCCGGTGTTGATGAAACCGTCGACCACCAGGTAACTGTTGACAGCCGCGATGGCAGGCGGATTATAGACTTGTCTGCAATTCACCAGCGCGGTCATGAGCAGGATGCAGGAGGAGATGACTATTATATGGTGTTGGTCGGATCGCATGTTTACCAGAATGAGGGTTTTTGATTGGAGCCGCCGAAAAGGGTACAATCCAGACAGATCCGGGAAGCGAGGACAAGCCATGATCCCGCGGTGATGAAATAATAAGGTGCATAGAACGTATCCGGATAATTGTATACAAGGGCGTTGGGTGTGTTTTGAGGGATGATGATCGTATCGCATCCGAAGGCGGGCTGGTTATGACCCCAGTTGCTGAGGCTGTCGTTGATGATGAATACCCGCTGTTGTTGTTCGGTACAAGCGCTGATAAAGCCGATGACGGGTTCGGAAGGATTGGTAAGGCAGTGGATATTTCCGATGAGCTGGGTGGGCTGGACGTCGAAGAGGGTTCCTACATCCTGGGATGTCTTTTGGATGAGCAGCCAGTAATTGTAGGCATCTTCCGTCAGGGCGTACTGCCGGATCAGGCTGCTGTACCGGATATTGAGCCTGGGATCGCCAAGGGGGATGGTCGCCACGGGGAAGCCATCGAGGACGTCCTGTGAAAGAGCCGCGGAAGTGCCAACCCGGACATTGGTAGAAGGGGCGGTGGTCCAACATTGGGACTTTTGATTGCTGGAGTCCGTGACGTAGATCACGCCATTCGCGACTCCCCAGATGGTGGTGAGCTCGGCATCGTGCTCCCAGGTCTCGGAATAGTCGTACCGATAGTAATGCGTATTATTTGAAGGATCGTGTGTATTGACATAAATAGTAAGGTTAGCGGGTTGTCGCCAATAGACGGTGTCTATCGGCGGGGTTTGCAGGCAGGGTACGGCATCCGAAGAATATTTCCGGCCGTCGCCGGTAGTGACGGTGATGCTGTATTGTTGGGTAATATCCAGCGTCAGCGGGCCGCTGGTATACGTGCCGGTACCCGCCGTATCGGTCAGGGGGTAGGCTGTCCCGTGCTTGTCGACGATCGATACTTTCGCATTCAATTCGGGGATGCCCGTAGTGGTCGAATCGCCCAAATTCCTCGTCCTGTCCAGGTTGAATGAAGTGATGGTATTGGGGCCGGTGTCGATAAAGCCGTCGACTACCAGGTAGCTGTTGGCGGCCTTAATGGCGGGCGGATCGTAGGTTTGTCTGCAGGCGGCTATTCCGGTCAGCAGGATATATAAATAGTTTGGAAAGCGGGCGGATCGCATGTTTTAGAATTTGATCGTATAGGTAGCGAAAGGGATCAGGGTACCGAATATGGAAAGCTGGTATCCTTTGATCTGACCATTTTCCTGGACGAAGTATACCGAATAAGGGTTTTTCCGACCGGTCAGGTTGTACACACCGAAGGTCCAGAAATTATGCGTGCTCTGCTTCAGCCGGTGGTTGCCATCGATGATGACGGACAGGTCCATCCTGAAATAATCGGGTATCCTGTACTGGTTACGATCTGAATAATAGAGGCCGGGCGATCCTCCCAGCGTAAAGACGGCCAGCGGGAGGGTAATGGGTCTCCCCGTGCTGTAGACGACATTGGTAGAGATGCTGTACCGGTGGGTGAAGCGGAAATTGCCGATAAAATTCAGGTTATGGGGTTTATCGAAGCTGGCCGGATAAGAATTTCCGTTGTTGATCAGCTCTCCGGCCAGGGGATCATCCTGTTTGAGGAAGGTCCGGGAATACGTATAGCTGAGCCAGCCGTTGAGTCTCCCTGTAAGTTTTTTCAGCAGGAATTCTGCGCCATAGGCTTTTCCTTTCGTCGTCAGCACATCCGTCTCGATGTGTGGATTTAGCAGGAGGCTGGCCCCGCTCTTGTAATCGAGATAGTTCATGATCCGTCGGTAATAGACTTCTACCGAGGCTTCGATGGTGTTGGCCTGGAAATTCCGGTAGTACCCGAGCGAAACCTGCTGGCCTTGTTGCGGCTTGATATGTGGGTCGCTGAGTTTCCAGATATCCGTCGGGGAGATCGCGACGGTATTGGACAGCATATGGATATATTGCTGCAGGGTGTTGAAGCTGAATTTGAGGGATTCAGTTTCCGACAGGGTATAGCGGGCGGATAGGCGGATCTCCGGCGCCGAGTATGTTTTGATGACCTTTCCTTTAGGATAGACGCTGGTGTCGGTGATGGTGTTTACCTGTCTGGGCAAGCCGGGAGCATAATTGTAGACATCGTGCGGGCCTAAATAATTGAATACGGAATATCTGATCCCGGCGCTGACGGAAAGCTTGGAACTTACCGTAAACTGATCTCCCAGATAGAGGGCGCTCTCCAAACCCTGCTCGGTGGGAACGACGGTATTGACGACTTTTGAGGCTTCGCCGACGGGGGAGAAGGCGCCGGGATCCAGTTTATAATAGATGCTGTTGAGACCGTAGCTGATGGAATTACGGTTGTTGGGCGCATAGCTGAATTCCGCCCTGAAATAGGATTGGTTGACGGAAAAACCCAGATTAAAGGCGTTGACCGAATCGTGCGAATCGGAGACGCTGTATTCATAGCGATCGAGACCGGCCGTGAACAGGGCAAAGGATTTATTATTGAAAATATGTTTCCATTTGATATTGACATTCTTGTTCTTGTATTTGTAGGTGGTATCATTGTCCAGATTGAACCAATCGGAACTGAGGTACCCCATCACATAAAGCGTGTTATTGGGGTTGAGGACGTGGGTGATGCGCAGGTTGGCATCGTAAAAATTAGCCGAGCTATTGCTATAGCCGCTGCTGGCGGGGAGCAGATTGAGCAGCCAATTGGAATAGGTAGTGCGCACCGCGGCCACCATAGAGGTCCTATCTTTCTGCAAGGGGCCTTCGATGGTGAACTTGCTGGTAAGGGGGCCGATCCCCGCCACGCCCGTCCATTTTTTACTATTGCCATCGAGCATGGACACATCCAGCACCGAAGAAAGACGGCCCCCGTATTTTTCGGGAATAGCGCTTTTGTAAAGCTCGATGCCTTTCACCACGTCTGGGTTGAAAGCCGAGAAAAAGCCGAACAGATGTGAAGGGTTATAGATCGTCGCGCCATCGAATAGGATCAGGTTTTGGTCGGTGGAGCCACCCCGAACATTGATACCATTGCTGGCTTCGCCGACGGACGTGACGCCCGGCAAGGTGAGCACGACCTTCAACACATCCGCCTCCCCGAAGACTACCGGCACTTGTTTGATTGTCTTTATATTGAGTCTGCTCACGCCCATGTGCACACTCTGGGTATTTGATGTTTTCTCGGCGGAGACGATGACGGCCTTTAGGGTGGTGATGGCATCCTGCATATCGATATCCAGTTTGCCGTCCGAATACAGGATGATCGGGCGTCTGGTATCTTTCATCCCGGCATCGGTGATCCGGATCACATGATGGCCTTTCGGGAGGGTAAGGGAGTAATATCCGAACTGGTCAGTCTGGACGGACAGGGACAAGGTATCGGCGCGGAGGGTGGCGCCGACGATGGCTTCGCCCGTCTTGTCGTTCCTGACATAACCGGCGATTGTTGCCTTGCCCCCCGATCTGTTCGCTTTGTTACCGATCTCCAGCAGTTTGTTCTCCGCCAACGCGATCTTCAGCCTGGATCGTTCCCCCTGATCCTGATCTTCGGCCAGGAATTTCCTGCCGCTGTCGGTAAATTTCGAAACTCCGCCCAGATGCGCCGGCAGCGAGGTGAGGATGGCCATACGTCTCGTTATGAAGATATGCCCTGCGGAATCGATCGCATAGTGAAAATCCGTATTCTGGAAGAGTTGATCCAGGATTTGCGGAATGGTAGCCTTATTGACGGTCATGTCGATGCTGAGGCTGTCAACGTCCGCCGGATCGAAATAGAAATGATAACCTGTGGCGGCTTCAAGGCGGGCAGCCAGCCGGGAGAAAGAATAACCTTCGAAATTGCCGGTGACCCTTTTCTGATCCTGTCCCTGCGCGGGTAAAAAAAGGAAGAGGCAGCATCCGAACAGCAAGGTATGGATAAGGCGGTGGCACATATTATTATCTTATTTGCAGATAATAGCCCGCGGTTTGGATGAGGGCTTTTTCCAATTGTTTTGAAAAACGGATCTTATTCTTCCGGATATATTTTTTGAGCGCATCTTTCTTGTCTTTGAAGGCGTCCAGCAGGTCATCTTTTCCATCTACGCGGTAGAACCGGTCGCCAACATGAAGAAAATAGTAATTCTCCTGGTAATACCTGGCCAGATCATCCCTGTTGGAAGGGAAGACGAGTTTCTTTTCCCGTCTTGCGAGCAGTGTAATGGATCCCGAGGCGAATAGCACCTCATAGAAACCAGTCTTTGGCAGGGGGGAGGCGGTCTTATCCGCTACGAGATAGCGGAAATAGTGAGGGCCGATCGAAAAATGGTCGATCTTTCCGGCTATCAGGCTGATCAGCGCCTTGCCGGTATAATCATTGATGACAAGTTGGTCCTGTACGAGATCGTATTCCATGGGGATGTCCCGGTACAGGATACCGTCATAAGACAGGGTCCCTGCAAGCAGACTGTCCGAATCGAAAAAAGCAAATCCTTTTGCGGGAGTGCCGTTGCGGATGTATTCGTATCCATTGTATAACCTGCTGTCGTCGCCCAATCTGGCGTGGACATCCTGTCCCAAATGGGCTGCGAACGGGTCATAGGAGGAAGAATCGGACGATAGCTGAGCATGGGCCGGTAGAGTTAGTAGGTATAATGGCGAAAGCAGGCAGCAGCATGCTATCAATTGCTTTGAAAAATGCATTAATGACAAGCTTTGGTTGTGTGGCGACCCACGGGTATCCGGGTACCACTGTGTATTGTATACGCTTTCTAAATGTAAAACAAAGCGAGGGTTAAAAAAAATTATTCTTGATGCAACGTTGTGGATGGCAACTAAGGATCAATTCTTTATGAATAGTGCCCGGAGTTCGCCGGCTTCTTCCGGCTTCATCTTTCCGCCGAGAACAAGCCGAAGTTGCCGTCTCCGGAGTGCGCCGTCGTATAATCGCTTCTCCTCCTCCGTCTCGGCGATCAGATCAGGGACCGGCCTTGGTTTACGATTAGGGTCCAGAGCGACAAAAGTATAATACGCTTCGTTGCTTTTGTATTTGTACTGTTGAGTATGGTCTTCGCCCCAGACTTTCATGTGAACTTCGATAGAGGTGTTGAAAGCCCTGCTCACTTTTGCTTCTATATGCACGACGTTACCCAGCTTAATGGGATTTTCGAAAGAGATATTGTCAACGGAAGCAGTGACAACAGGGGCGTTGCAGTGCTTGCCCGCGGACAGTGCTGCGGCGATATCCATCCAGTACATCAGCCGGCCGCCCATGAGATTGCCGAATACATTCGTGTCATTGGGAAGGACCAGCTCGGTCATGATGATCAGAGACTCATTCGCTGTTTTTGCTTTTGGTTTCATCCACTCAGGTTTGGGTGCAAAGATAGGCTGCCAGGTTTAGACCGTGATAGATTCGCATCCCCGGAGGAAAGCGCTATCGACATCGGCACCGAGGCCGGGGGTATCGGGAATTTCCAGGAAATAGCCATGGTATTGGACGCCACCGGTGACGGGATCGGCCTTGTGGCCCAGCAGGCAAGTATCCATGTCATAGAAACGGATATTGTCGTGTGCCAGGGCAAAATGGGCGAACGCCGTGAGGGCCACCCGGCTTTCCAACATACCGCCCATCATGCAGGGGATACTATTCCTTTCGCAGACCGTGTTGATCCGGGTTGCTTCCAGGATGCCGCCGGACTTGGCAAATTTAATATTGACGTAGTCGCAGGCGTTTGCGGCGATCAGCCGTTCGGCGTCATGGTGGTCGAAGACGCTCTCATCCGCCATGATCTTCACAGGAGATAGTTGTCTAAGTTCCGGCAAGCGATGGTCGTTCCAGTACCGCATGGGTTGTTCGCAGAACTGGATGTTCAGCGGACCCATAGCTTCCAGCGTCCGGCATGCGGTCTCGAAGTCCCAGCCCTGGTTGGCGTCGATGCGCAGGATGATATCCGGGCCGACTTTATCGCGGATGTGGCGGACCCGTTCAACGTCTTCGGGGCCATTCTTTCCGAGCTTGATCTTGATGATACGCACGCCGTCTGCCATGAACCTGGCGGCAGTCTCCGCCATTTTCTCCGGGGTATCGATCCCGATTGTCAGGTCGGTCTCGAGAAGCTTTTTCTTACCGCTAAGATATTCGTACAGCGGTTGTCTGGCTGATTTGGCGGCGAGGTCATGGAGCGCCATATCGAACGCGCTTTTGATGGTGGCGTTGAAGGCGGTCAGGTCATGAAGCTCCTGCATCCGATGTTCGATGTCGAGAGCGTCCTTGCCTTTCCAGCATTTGGCAAAATCTTTAGCCATTTCGAAACAGGTTGCCTGGGTTTCGCCGACGATCATCGGGAAAGCCGAGCATTCACCGACGCCGTAGTAGCCGGCGCTGGTGTGGATACGGATCAGCGTATTCTGCGCATAGTCCATGGTACCCGTTGCAATGGTAAAGGGGTGCATGGGGATGCTGAATTTGTAGATGTCGGTGCGGAGGATATGCATGTTGGCAAATATAGAGATATTCATGCGGGCAGGCGGCCAGGAGAGGTTTGTGCCGGCAGCCGGCTAGCTGCCTTTGTAACCGGCACCGTACACTACGCGGCCGGGTTTGGCGCCGGTATGGGCGCCGGCTTTGAGTACCTGGGTTCCGTTAACGAAAACGTCCGAGACGCCGGTTGCCAGTTGGTGCGGCTTTTCATAGGTAGAGTTGGCGCGGATGGTTGCCGGGTCGAAAACGACGATATCGGCGTAGTTGCCGATCTTCAGTTCGCCTCTTTTCCTCAGGTGGAGACCGCTTGCGGGCATCCCGGTGAGTTTGTGGATTGCGTCTTCGAGCGGGATCAACTTCTCATCCCGGACATAGGTGCCGAGCAGGCGTGCGAAGTTGCCATAGGCCCGGGGGTGGCAGCTGCTTTTGAGAAAAACGCCTTCGGGGGCCATGCTGGCTTCATCGGACCCGAAAGTCATATAGGGGAGTTGAATTTCTTTTTTTACGTTGTCTTCGCTCATCAGGAAATAGATGACTTCGACGCGGGAGTGGTCCTGAATGACCAGGTCGAGGATCGTCTCTTCGGGCGAGGTATGGCGCATGTTGGCGATTTCACTCAGCCTTTTTCCGGTAAGGTATTTAAGCGAGTCCTGCCTGAAGCCGGTGCAGATAATATTGTCGGCCCCGGCACCCAGGTAGAGATTCTCCCATTTATCGGACGGCGTTTTCATTTCCGCGATCACTTTCTTCCGGATGGCGGGCTTTTTGAGCCGTTCGACCCATTTGTCCAGGCCTCCTTCCTGTACGTCGGTGGGCATAGACGCGTCGAATCCGGTAGCGCCGGCGGTATAGGTATACATGCAGGCGGAGATATCCAGCCCTGCTTTGCGGGCGCTGTCAATTTTGGCGATCAGGGGATCCATTTTATACCAATTGGCTTTTCCGGCGGCTTTGAGGTGGTAGAAGATGGCCGGGATGTGGGCGTCGTGTGAGATGCGGATGAGTTCGTCAGCCCCCTGGAGCAGTTGGTTGCCTTCGCTTCGGACGTGCGAGATATAGCAGCCGCCGTAGGCAGCGGCGACTTTGCATAGCTCGATAAGTTCGGGAGTTTTGGCGTAGCTTCCGGGAGCATAGATCAGCGCGGAACCGATGCCGAGAGCCCCGTCTTCCATTGCCTCGCGGGTCAGGGTCTTCATTTTTTCAAGTTGTGCGGAGTCCGGGCTGCGGTTGTCAAAACCAAGGAGGTTTTCCCGGATGGTAGCGGCGCCTACAAAGGAGGCTACGTTGGTGGAGACGCCATTTCTTTGGAGGGTTTGCAGGTAGTCTTTTAGCGTAGTCCAGCTCACGTTGTATTTGATGTCGCCCTGATTCCGTTGTTCCATTGCCTTCATACTATCGGTATAGGGGCCTTCGGAGCTACCCTCGCCGAATATCTCGAGTGTGACGCCCTGGCGGATGGCGCCCATCGACCGGCCGTCCTGCAGGAGGGAAACCATCGACTGGGATTGCATGTCGATAAAGCCAGGGCTGACAGCCATGTCTTTGGCGTCCAGGTAGCTGGTCGCTTCTGCGCCGGAGAGGTCGCCGACAAAAGCGATGGTATCGGCGTTGATGGCCAAATCTCCTTTGTGCGGGGCCTGGCCGGTGCCGTCATAGATTATTCCATTTCGGATGATGGTATCGTAGTGAGGTTTGGTTTGACAGGAGAATAGCAGGAATAATCCCGCACAGGTGCAGTAGCATTTTCTCATCTACTGAAGGTAAATAAAATTGCTAGATTTGCGGGCAAATTGGAATTTGATGGTTTCTTTCGAGAATACGGCAAATGCGTTCGAATACAAATCGGATAAGGAGTTAAAGCGGGCTGCAAAGTTATTTAGCAGCATGGGATATGCGCCGCTGGTATGGTTGGGGACGAGATTGACGCCATGGGTGGTGCGATCCGGACTGCCGGTGAACGGGCTCATCCGAAAGACGCTATTTGCTCAGTTCGTTGGTGGCGAGACATTGGAGGAGACGGCGGTGGTGGCGAGAAAGCTGGGAGAATATCATGTGCAGGTAATCCTCGATTATGGCGTGGAGGGTGGAAATGACGGAGAGCCAGGGTTCGATCATGCGGTGGGGGAATTTAACCGGGTGATCGACTATGCGGCTACGCAGCCTAATATTCCGTTCATGAGCGTGAAGGTGACGGGGATTGCACGATTTGGGTTACTCGAGAAGCTGGATACGGGGATGAAGGCATACACGGGGAGTCTCATGAAACGGTATGGACGCGTATTGGAGGATCTTACGGAGGAGGAACGGGCCGAATGGGAGCGAGTAGTGCAACGAATGCGGTTGATTGCACAGGAGGGGGCGCAGCAGCAGATCGGCGTTCTGGTCGATGCGGAGGAAACCTGGATCCAGGACCCGGTGGATGTGTTAACGATCAGGATGATGGATGAATTCAACCGGGGCCGTGTGGTAGTCTACAATACGATCCAGTTGTATCGTTCCGACCGGCTGGCGTTTTTGAAAGATTCGGATTCGGCGGCGGAGCAGCGTGGTTTCATTCTGGGCGTAAAGCTGGTGCGGGGGGCTTATATGGAAAAGGAGCGGAAGCGGGCGTCGGGGATGGGGTACCCGTCGCCGATCCAGCCGGATAAGGAGGCGACGGACCGGCACTATGATGAGGGAGTGGAGTTCTGCATCGATCGGCTGGAGCGGGTTTCGCTGATCGTCGCTTCGCATAATGAATACAGTAACCTCAATGCGGTACAGCTGTTGCAGCGGAAGGGTTTGCCATTGGGACACCCGCACGTTCATTTCTCGCAGTTGTATGGGATGAGTGATAATATCACGTTCAACCTGGCGAAGGCGGGGTGCGCCGTCAGTAAATATCTGCCATTCGGGCCGATCGGTGATGTTGTGCCGTACCTGATGCGGCGGGCGCAGGAGAATAGTTCAATGTCAGGGCAGACGGGTAGGGAATTGGGGTTGATCAGGAAGGAAATGAAGCGGAGAGGGTTATAGAGGGGAGGAAGACTTGATCAGTCGACTCAGGGGTTGAGGGTTATGGAATTCGGATGGGCCTCCTTCCATTTGCGGGCTTCTTTTTTCGACATTTCCCTTAAAATGATGTCTGCGGGGTGTTCGGACGTGTAGGCCGTCTGTTTATCGAGGTGTGTCCTGCCTGCTCCCCGGACCCAGAAATTTACCGGCACATAGGCCCAGTATTCCGTCTCGCCTGTTGGCTGGTTTTCCTTATCGAGAATTGCCTGTTCCAGGTGGTATCGAACGAAGAACTGGACATGAATACCTTCGACGAATTTTTCACCGTCTACGATACCAAGCGGTTGACCGGCTTCAACCATGTCCCCCGGTTTTACAAATATGCCGTTATGCTGGAAGAGGGTATATGTGCCGAAGGTGCAGTCGTCGTGAAGGATCTCTACATAGTTAACTTCCCGATGGTAGGCGAGACCCGAGTCACCGGCGACGATATTTGACCTGGTCTCGGTCACGCGGCCGCGGCGGGCGGCATAGACCGTGTCGCCGGGTTTCATCCGGAATCCGATCGCGTAGAAGTCCTTTGGTTCTGACCGCCCGGCTAATTTTGTTGCGAGTAAGGAGAGCCCAATGATACGGGTCTCCCTGCCGGGGGCGGTAGGGAGGAGGTAAGTGATGCTGGTGTCGGCTTTGGCCCTTGGACAACCTTTGGCCCATGAATAGGAATAGCGGAATGAATATTGGGGGCCGGTCTTTTTAATGGTCATGATCCGATTTGTGCCAGGATGGACCTCAATGACGGCTGGCAGGATATTATCTGCCCGCATATTATTAAGTTCGGGGAAATTGAGCGTAATGGTATAGGGACAAAGTGCCTTGTTGTCGCAATAGAAATAATAATCGCCCTGCGGGGTTTTCTCATAGTGGACGACGATGAGGGAAGTCTGGTTGTACATCAACTGGGCCTTCCCGGTCATGGCAAGCAGGCAGGTTAGAACGAAGAGTAATGGTCTCATGCGATGGTTATTTGAGGATCGGCTAATTTAGGAATTCGGGCCGGAATTTTGGCCGGGGTTTGGAAAATAAGGGAATTTAGTTGAGATTTGCAGTCCCGAAATGGTGAGAAGGGTCTTTAGCTCAGTTGGTTAGAGCGCTTCCTTGACATGGAAGAGGTCGCTGGTTCGAATCCAGTAGGACCCACGAAGCCCCCCTTGATACAGTCGAGGGGGTTTTTTATTTTTGTCCATGGACCATACGGATGCAATTATCAGGGAACTTCATGCCGAGGCCAGGCAAATGCTTAAGGCGAAGGAGGATGATGAATTTATCGTTCTGTCTTTGATGCGAAAGGGCCAAACCAGAAACTATGCGCAGATGATCCTGCAGAATGTGAGAAGCGATACATCAAACCGGAAGAAATTCTACCGGCTTTTGCTTGTCGGGACCTTTGTCTTTCTGGTTGGTATGGCATTGAGATTGGAGACCTGGAATCACGCCGTGCCGGGTGCATCTCCGGTGCCGGGCGCGCCTGCGGTGCCAGGGATAGTATTTTTTGCCTATAACGGAATTATGGTAACCGGGATCGCCATTATTAGCCGGGCTATCATTATATTTAGGAAATGACTATGATTATGCGGCGTTTTGAATGGGGGAATAAGGCCATGCGGATTGCGATGTTCTGTCTGTTGTCGCTAAGCCTGATCAGTTGGGACAAGGTATCAAAAGGCCTGGCTAAGACGCATCTGCGGGATCATGGGGTGCGGTCCTATCTGGACGATACGTTCAGGCTGATGTATGTGGAGAACACGGGCGCCGCGATGAGTCTGGCGGATAATCTCAACCCCAAGGTAAGCTTTTGGGTCCTGGGGATTGTTCCGCTTGCGATCCTGCTGGGGTTATTCGCATATGTGGTACGTCATGCGAGCCGGATGCCGGCTTCCAGGATCGCGGCTTTCAGCCTGATCTTTTCTGGCGGCGTGGGTAATATCCTGGACAGGCTCATCTTCGACCGGCATGTCACTGATTTCATGAATATCGGTTTCCGGAATATTCGGACCGGGATCTTCAATTTTGCGGATGTGTGGATCACCGCCGGCGTCATTTGTCTCCTGGCCTGGAGAAGCAGCCGGCCGTCGAAGACTGATAAATTGACGGATTCAACCTTGCAAGATGCATAGCACGGGACTTAAGGGAAAAGCGGCGATCGTGACCGGCGCAGGCCGGGGGATCGGCTACGAGATCGCGAGGCAACTGGCCCTTCAGGGGGCCAGTGTGGTCCTGAACGATATCGACAGGGTACTTGCGCTGGATGCCGTGGAACGGATAGGAGGGGAAGGGGGCATCAGCTGCGCGGTTCCGGGAGACAGTTCGGATCCGGCAACAATCGAAAAGATGGTGGGTAAAGCGGTTAGCGAGTTTGGAACGCTGGACATTGTTATTGCCAATGCCGGGATCACGTTATTCGGCGAATTCCTGACGTACCCGTTATCTTCATTCGAGGAAGTGGTCAGGGTCAACCTGACCGGGACTTTCTTCCTTGCGCAGGCCGCCGCGCGGCAGATGAAGAAGCAGGGGGCGGGAGGCGCGTTGTTATTCATGTCCTCTGTGACGGGGCATCAGGCGCATAAGAACCTCGCGGCGTATGGCATGACCAAAGCCGCATTGGAGATGCTGGCGAAGAGCCTGGTGATCGAGCTATCGCCGTACCGGATAAATGTGAATTCGATTGCGCCGGGTGCGACGCTGACGGAACGAACGATGGATGATGCTGCGTATGAGAAGACGTGGTCGGCTATAACACCGATGGGACGGCCAGCTAATACGGGCGATATTGCGGATGCAGCGCTATTCCTGGTGTCGGATCGTGCCAGGCATATTACGGGACAGAATTTAGTGATAGACGGCGGGTGGACGGCGATCAGTCCTTCGCCGTTCTAAACAGCAAGAGGGAGGCCCCGCGAAGCGGGGCCTCTGAGTCATTATTTTTCTTGAAAAAGGTTGTCCGAAAATCGTTGGTTAAAATGTCTGACCGGGTCGCCGTTGACGTCATGATAGACGGCGCTGACAAAAATAACTTTTGTGGCGCTGATGACCACGGTGAGGGCAAAGAAACCCAGTAAAAACAGGGCAATACCAGCGATCGGATTGACCAGGAAGTACAGCAGCATGGCAGGGATGGCCAAAAGGAAGAGACCCAGCAACTGGATGATCCCGAAACTAAAGGTGGCACCGATGCTTTCACCCCATTTGGTTTTCATCATGCCGGCGGAGCGGCGAAAAGCGCCCAGAGGCCCCAGGTTCTCGTATGCAATGACGGGAACAACGAAGAAAGTGGCGATGCTCCAGGCTGCGCCCAGAAGGCCCGTGATGATTTTGCCGAGGAATCCGACGCGGTCCTGGATCACCCGGAGGATAGTGCCCACTGTCGCGGCGAATACGGCCCAGGCGAAAATGGCGCCGATGCGGCTGACAGCGAACCGAAGGCCGTCGCCAACTGTCGGTCGCTGACCTTCAAAATACAGATGTGTGCAATGGATGAGGGCAGTGTTGAAAAAGACGATGATAAAATAATTCACGACATAGTAGCCAAAGAGCATCGCATAATTCATGACCGTGCCCTGGTTGGTTAAATTGTCGATTGCCTCAATATCCCAGCCCGAACCGGCAATGAGAATAACGAAAAACGACGTGACGACCAGGAACATCGAAAGGCCGGACAGAATGGGGAAAAGGATCAGCTGGCGATTCTCTTTCAGGACCTTGAAGCTGGTCATCGCAAAATCCCAGCCATTGGAGAGACGGGTGAAAAAGTTCATACGAAAGATATTTGGTTGTAATACAAAATAGAACATTGACTGGAATTGTCCTAATTTTGTTAACGCCAACCCAAAATACACCCCTCAGGCAACAAATCTCTGTCTTTTCCCGTAGGAATTAGTAATTCTTTAACAAAAATAAAATAAACCGGAGGACGTTCTTTTATTCGAACTCACCCGAAATCATCCAGTTATGAAAGTACTCTTAACCTCTGCAGTAGTATTTGCCTGTTTTCTCGTCATTTCTTGCGCCAAACACAGCACGCCGCCCAACCAGGGGAGCGGGGCGAATTCTATTTTCCCGCTGGTACAGGGAAGCGTTTGGTATTATGCGGATTCGGCTTTCAGCGATTCGACGGTCACGGCGGCCTACATCGATACGATGACGGTTACCAAGAACACCTATCAGGATCAGTCAGGGACGGTCTACGTGGAGTTGAATGACACGTACGGGTGGTTCTTTGGCAGCTATATTTCCGTGGATCCTTCAAATAATGCCATCTACGAGGTCGACAGCCCCTATTATTCGCCGTATACGTTTTTTGCGGTCCCGACGCAGGACAAACAGATCATTGGGACCGGTACGGATTACACCAATCCGGCTTGTCCGGTGGTTACTACCCAATATGGCTGGATAACGCCGGTCACTATCGGTACATTCACGTCCTGTCTGAGGAATATAGAATATTCCGCTGATTGTAATGGCAATCCGCAGGAAGAGATCGATTCTTATGTACAGCAGGGGGTTGGGGTGGTGCGCATCGTGCACTATGTGCCGGATTCGGCGACGGGTCCGCTGCATGAGGACTATTCGCAAACTCTACAGACTTATCAAAAATAGCGGTCGGACGAACTAAAATAGCGGTCGGGCAAACGATGATCCGTGCTGAAACATTGGGATCAAAAGACTTCGCCGAGGTTGGCGAAGATGCCCTGGGAGCCGTGGAGACCGAAGCCGTAGTCGAGGCAGACGTTGGTTCGCGGAAATTTATTCAATTTAATCCTTATGCCTGCGCCCCAGCCGGGGGCGATGGCTTCGAAGCGATTTGTAACGGGTTCCGTGTAGGATTGGGCGTTTACGAACACCACTCCGCCGAGGAGCCCGTTGCTTGTAATACCATAACGGTATTCGGCTTCGAGATAAAGCATGTCCTTTCCCCTGAACCGGCCGCCGATATAGCCTCTGCCGGTATTGAGGTACGTATCGGACCCCGTGTATGGGAGAAGCAAATAGGGAGTGTGGCTGTTGAAATTAATGACGTCATAGGTCCATAAAGCGAGGGTATTATGGGACCCGGCCGGGAAATGCAGGTAGTGGCGCGTGTCAATGAGCAGGGATTGCCAATTGGAATCGCTGCCGAGAAAGGTAAAGTTGGGGCGAAAGACGATGTTGGCGTACCAGCCCGGCTCAGGATTGATCTCGTTCCGGCGGCCGTCGTAGAGGATATTCAAGGTAGGACCGGAGGAGACTGATGTTTTGGTGACCCCATAGGTTTGGAAAGACGTAGGGTGACCAGGCGTAGAATGGGATAGATCCTGCACGTTGTAAAAATAGTCCACGTAGTAGCCCAGGCCGAGATAAAAGTCTTTAGCGACCGTCCGGTACAAGGTGGAATAGAAGCGGAGGTAGTTGAAGTCGATTGAGTCGGCGTCCGCGTCGGTCGTCAAGGTCCCCAAACCGTAGGTATTCTGGGGGAAGATCTCGAAGCGCCAATCGGTAACGAAATTATATTTATTTCCTTTTGTCCAGATATTCCCCTGGAGGGGCATGAGGATTTGGTTTTTTTGCGTAAAAACGGAGGCCAGGTAGATATTGGAGATATTGTCGTCGGGGCCATCGCCGGTGTAGAACGCCAGGCTGCCGGTCAGGTCGAGGGCGAATCCGGTTTCGAGTGTGTATTCAGCGGATGGCAGAAGGGCGGGGTAGAGCTTGCCGGGTGTCTTTTTGCCGGAAGTGTCTTTTCGCAGGGTGGGATGTTTGAGGAGGAGGGAGCGGCCGATGTCGATGAGGTCGACCTGGTCTTTACCCGAGAACCAGTGGATGCGCTGGGAGGAGGAGGTGTCGGCAGTTCGACGGGAGGAGGAGGTGTCGGCGGCCTTTTGGGATCTTCCCGCAAGGGCGATCAGGAGTGAGGTGGTCAAAAAGAATGCGCGGTTGGGAAACGGCACTTATTTTTCGCTTAAAAATAAGCAGTTATATCGGTATCGAACGTGTCAGGCCGCAAATTAAATGCGACTAATGTGTTAATACTAAAAATAGTAGTGGCCGGGCCTGGTCGCCATACTAAATCGGGTAAAAATTCGTTATCCGGACGAAAACTATAGCTATGTCAAACCGATCTCCCTTTTTAGCTATCGCCATTTGTCTTCTTTTTACAGTGGCTTGTAAGAAAAGCAACCATTCCGGGAATTCCGGGCCCAACCCGTTGACGGGAACAAGCTGGAAATTTGATGGTGAAACTACCAAGGCCGATATTACATCCACTGCCTCAATCGGACCGATCAGCGTAACGGTGATCAATCTGATCAATTTCCAGACGCTCAATAATGTCGGCAGCTTTACTTTTACGGCCGATTCGCTGGGCCTGGTCGGAGTGGGCTATACGATCGACACGACATATACCTCCATTACCAGTTCCGGGGGGATAACAGATACTCTCGTATCACCGTTCACGGATACCGCAAAACCGCTCAATACTTCGGTCACCTACCAGCTGATCGGGCAGGATTCCATCTATTTCCCCAACGGGTCTCCGTTTAAGTTGAATGTGGATAGTATACAGCCGCCTATTCAGCTTAGCGGCGCACATTTCACGATCAGCGGAAGCACGCTAACCTTTACCTCCTCCATCAATCTGTCAGGGAACGAGACAATCCATGGGATCACTGCGCCGACAACGGGTCCGATCACCAGCGTGATCACGTTAACCAAGCAGTAGAGAAGTTTTTCGTACATTCACGAGATGAGCAATCGTCGCACTTTTATTCAACAGAGTTCGGTGCTGACTGCCGGTGCGTTTTTGTATTCCCGGCGGTTAGTGGCGCCGTCCGACCAAGTCAATATCGGCGCGGTTGGGCTCAACGGTATGGGTTGGGCCGATCTGTCTTCTGCGTTAAAAATACCCGGAGTCAACGTAGTCGCGCTTTGCGACGTCGACCAAAATGTGCTGAGCAAGCGGATGGCGGATCTGGCCGCACTGAAGGTCGATACGAGCAGGATCAGGCTGTATAGCGATTACCGGAAGCTGTTAGAGCAAAAGGATATAGATGTGGTAATCATCGGTACGCCGGACCACTGGCATGCGTTGATCATGATTGCAGCCTGTCAGGCAGGAAAGGATGTATATGTGGAGAAACCCTGCGGAAATTCGATCGGCGAGTGCAGGGCCATGGTGGCGGCGCAGAAAAAATACAACCGGATCGTCCAGGTGGGGCAGTGGCAGCGAAGCCAGCAGCATTTTAAGGACGCGGTGGATTTCGTCCAGTCGGGTCAGCTTGGAAATATCCGGACGGTCAAGGTGTGGTGTTATCAGGGGTGGATGAAGCCTGCACCGGTTGTGGCCGATACAGCGCCGCCAAAGGGTGTCGATTTTGCGATGTGGCTGGGACCGGCGCCCACGCGTTCATTCAACGCCAGCCGTTTTCATTTCAATTTCCGGTGGTTCTGGGATTATGCCGGAGGGTTAATGACGGACTGGGGCGTTCATTTGCTTGACTACGGCCTGTTGGGGATGAAAGCAGGCGAGCCCAGGAGTATCGCGGCGCTTGGCGGGAAGTTTGCCTACCCGAGCCTTGCGGAGGAGACGCCGGATACGCTGACGACGTTATACGAGTTCGATGGATTTAATATGGTCTGGGATCACGCCATGGGAATTGACAACGGTTCGTATAACCGGGATCACGGGATCGCGTATATCGGCAATAATGGCACGCTGGTCCTCAACCGCAACGGGTGGGAGGTGTTGGAGGAAAAGGGGAGTAAGAACAAGGTCGCCAAACCGTTGGCAGAGGTATCGGACAATGGGGTAGACAAGCACTGGGAAAATTTCGTCGCGGCGGTGCGTTCGCGGAAGCCGGAGATGCTTCATTGTCCTATCGACGCGGCGACTCATGTGGCCACGGTTGCGCAAATGGGGAATGCTTCCTTCCGCAGCGGGCAGCGGCTCAGCTGGGACGCAAACGCAGGAAAGTTCACGGATGAAAAGATCAACGGGGAATACCTGATGAAACTATACCATAACGGCTATGAATTACCGATGATCTGAAGGCGCTCGCCTTTATTTTGGCACGCAAAATGCCGATGTGCCAATATGAGCTACCAGCGTCAGGTTCTTGCGATTTTGGTATGGCTGATTCCCATATTGGCATCCGCCCAGCAAAAGGATACCTTGACCAAAAAACTGGATAGCCTGGCCAAAAACCCAGACAGTATAGGCGCCAAACAAAAAAACGCCGTAAGCCCTTCCTTTTACAATGAGAACACAAGGATAACGCCGCATGTCTACCTTGTATTGACTGCGGATGACATTAAACAGCAGGTAACTTCCCCGTTCAGGGCCACGGGCAGTGACTGGCTTAAGATAGGCGGATTTGCGGCGGTGACAACCGGAACAATTCTTCTTGCCGACAGGCCTGTCAATCGGTTCACGGTTGAGCAGATTCGGACGAACAAGTCAGTGGTGTCTGCCAGCCTGTATGTCACTAATTTCGGCGGCCTGTATGAGGCTTACACCCTTGCCGCCCTTGGCGCCTATGGTTTCATCTTCAAAAAGGAAAAGGAAAAGACGGCTACCCTTCTGGCAACACAGGCCTATATAACCGCGGCGACGATCGAGACAGCGCTGAAATACCTGACCAGCAGGCAGCGCCCGTCCTATTATGACGTGATAACAGGTAAGAACAGCCATGTGTTTCACGGACCTTTTTACCACTTTCTGAAAAAAGACAATTCTTCCTTTGAATCCTTTCCGTCAGGCCACACCACCGTTGCATTTGCCGCAGCGACCGTTTTTGCCATGGAATACCGGGAGTACCGGATTGTTCCGATCATTGCCTATTCGGCCGCTACTGCGATCGGGCTAAGCAGAATAGTCCAAAACCAGCATTGGATCTCCGATGTCCTGGTGGGCGCCGCGCTCGGCTTCCTGTGCGGAAGACAGGTCGTCAACAACTATCACCGATATTCAAAAATCCAGCTTGAAAAAGCAAAGAACAAAAATACCGTCAGCTTTAATCTGAATTATTCCAATAGAACTTTAATGCCGGGAATAATTTACACCTTCAGATAAGCGGCGTTACAGATAATAATTACCCCGTCTTTGCGCATCCTGCCAGTTGAACATCACGAATATCCGCTGTTCTGTCTGCGTATAGTGTAACGGCGCATATGGGGCCTGGTAATGATCGTTCCAATAAATAATTTGTTCCAATCCAACACTCATCGTTTTGTACACATGCACAGCAAGCCGGGGCCTCAGTACGCTGATAAGGTTGTTGCCAAGGCTATTAACGGGCGATTCATCCTTGCCGGTATTGTTAAATGAATGGATGAAATAATGATAATACCAAAGGCTTAGGGTCCCGTACCTGCCTATATTGGCGGCAGCTTCCACTTTCCCTTCCCACCCATAGGAAAAGCGGTAATCTCTGTAAAAAGAAGTATCTGTGACGGGGCCGACACTGCTTCCTGCAAAGGGCACGAATGCCAGGTGAAAGTTAACATCGAGGTTGGAGAACTTGCCCAACGGTAACCTGTTGATCAGGCCTGGCCCGAAAGCAATTGTCGATAATTCGAATGCCTTTGCATCATAATAGTCATAATGCTGAAAGCCGCCGACAAGCATGTTCAGCTTGCCAAACCGAAAACTTTTTCCGAGCAGAACTCCATATCCGGTAATATTATCCACGACTTTTCTTCCCACGCCAAAATTCAACTCGGCCCTGAATTTAAAATCATCAAACGGCTTTATTCGACGCTCCTCGAACGGATTGCCGTAATTGAGCTGGATGTTCACCATTTCATCAGTATGTCCCGACAGCAACGAGTTAGTTTGATTGTTGATGGAATGGACGCCCGCAAACAAGGCAATGTTGACAGGCTCTTTCTGATAGACCTCTTTATTGACATGGCTTTTATACTTTCCGTCAAACAGCCGGTTAACACCCCTTACCGGGTCGACCAGCCCTGCGAAGATTTCCCGGAATACCCGATCCGGGCCCATTGCCCGATCGTCCAGGATATTGGAACTCAAGCGGTACATTACCTCCCCCAGCAATTCTCCGTCTACTGTCGTATTGATAAGATCCTCCCGTTCGGGTTTCCCGTTTTCGCCAAAAATCTTCCACATATAGCTGCCGGCAAATACGATCGGCGCCGATTGCCAGAAGTTATATCCATTGGTGCGGGCCGCACTGTAGTAAAAGCTGCCCATCATCGGGTGTGAAAAGAAATTGTTACCAAACCTGTCCTGATCCCACTCCCAGCCTGAATTCCAGGGCCATCCCGCATGCAGGTTCCGGTTCCAGGAATGGATATCCGTTTTTGCAAACTCCAGGTGCAGCATAGACCTGTCCACTATATTCAAAATGGTGTTTTCAACGACTACCTGTGCGGCAGGTCTCCACAGCTTACTCTTTTTTGAGTATTGCGGATCATCGTTCAACAAATCTCCGTACCTACTGAATTTTGTGGTATCCAGGCCCGGCAATTTGCGAGGTTCTATACCCGCAGAGTCTCTATTCCACGCAATCTTTCGTTTCCTGATCTCCTTCAACTGGCCCTGGATATTGCCTTTGGCAGGGATGATAGTGTCTGTGGCCGGGTTTTGAGCCAGGAGGATTTTTGAAGATGATATCAAAAAGGCAAAATAAAAAAGAATGTATCGCTTTATCATTGTTGGGTGATGAGGCCGAAAACAAGGAGAAAAAGAGGATTGAAAGGAAAAGGTGACGAAGGAACCTAACCAAAATATGGACCATTTAGATGGCGGCCCGGAAATACGGGGTCTGCTCAGGATTAGTTACCCCAATCGAAAAAGGTTGGGTAAAATGTTCCACGGACGATTTCGGTCTGATTCGACCAATTTTTAACATTTTATTTCTGAATTTTCTTTTCAATTTTGCAGATTAGCTTAAACCGAAGAAGCGTCTTTGTATGAAGCCATTCACCCTCCTCCTCGCTCTTTTTGTTATCTGCGGCCGGGCAAACGCCCAAACGGCCGATACAGTCCGGGCATCATTTTGGGATTCTACCCGGCTGACGCCGAAACTCAGGCCGTCCGCGTTTATTCTTCCCGCGGCCATGATTGCCTATGGGGCCATAGCCGTCCGCAACGGCACGTTACAACACGCGAACGGCGAGGTCAAGGAGGGAATTTGGGTGAATATTCCCCACCGGCCGTTTCATATGGACAATTACCTGATGTTCGCGCCTACGTTCTCGGTGTATGCACTGAATGCTGCGGGAATACACGGAAAAGATAACTTCAAAGACAGGACGATGATCCTCCTGATCGCAAATGTTATTGCGAATGGGACCGTGTTTGGCGTGAAGAATTGGTCGCACGAGCTGCGGCCCAATGGGTCGGACTATCTGTCATTTCCCTCCGGCCACACAGCGGAAGCGTTTGCCGGGGCCGAATTCATGCGGATGGAATATAAGGATGTTTCGCCGTGGTATGGAGTTGCCGGCTATGCCATGGCAACGATGACGGGGCTGTTGCGGATGTACAACGATGCCCATTGGGCAAGCGATGTTATCGCCGGAGCGGGGGTAGGCATTGCGTCTACCCGGCTGGCTTATTGGTTATACCCAAAGGTGCAGCATCTTTTCTCACACAAAGGCGGCGACCCCGAACATGGGACGATCATTATGCCAACATATCAGGGCGGTTCTGCGGGATTGGTTCTCGTAAAGCGCTTCTAGTGTCCTCCCATTGCATATTTTATCCCTGCCAGCAGGTGGTGCAGGAAGAGCGTATCGGACCAGGTCTGGTCGGTATGCCCGAGGGCGGTATAGAATGAACGCCCGCCGTCGAAGTCGTGGTACCAGGCCATCGGGTGGTTATCCCCGTTAGCGCCGCCGGTATACGATGTCTCATCGATCTTGATCAGGACGTGGATATCCGGATTGAGGTATTTGAAATTATACAGCTCGTCAAAATGTGTCCAGGGGTCAGGAAAGCCCTGCGTGGCGGCGTTGGATTTATCAACGATGAAGAACCTGGCTTCCTGTTGTTTTGGGTGCGACTTAAAGTAGCCGCCTACGAGGTCGCCGTACCATTGCCAGTTGTATTCACAATCGGTGGCGGCGTGGATGCCCACGAAGCCGCCGCCATCGCGGATATATCCCTGCAGCGCCTTTTCTTCCTTTGGTCCGAAGACCTTACCGGTGGGGCTGAGGAAAATAAGGGCGGAGTATCTGCGCAGGATCTTTTTACGGAACCAGGTTGAATCGGCAGTAGTGTCAACGGCAAAACCGTTGAGGGCTCCGAGCTGCCGGATGGCTGCAATCCCGGTAGTGATACTCGCGTGGTGGTAGCCGTTCGTTTTACAGAAAATAAGCACTTTTGGCTGGTAAAAGATCTCCAGGTCCGGACGAGGTGAGGCGCCGGTAAGTATTAAACAACCGGTAAGAACCGATATAAGAACGAATGATTTGGGCATATTAGCTTTTCTTCAGCGAAAGGATATAGTTGACCATTGTCCGCACGTCATCTTCTTTAAGGGCGGGGTGGGGTGTCATCAT
>DASZJO010000062.1:0-16227 GCA_035948015.1 Puia sp. | reverse complement strand
TACCTGGTACACCCAGGTGAAATACACCGAAAATCCGTATGTGTCCAATTCGCAATTGATAACCAGTCTGTATATAATGTATCAGTTGCCAAGTCAGTCCAGGATCCGGCCATATGCAAAATTGGGTGTCAATCTGGACTTCCTTTTGAATTCCACCGGAAATGTGTATTCGAACTGGAATGGCGATTTCACGGATTATCATAGCACGAACCCGCCACAGGATAATGGATCCTGGGGAGGGAAATATGCGGCGGTGATATCGACTACCCAGGCGGTTTGCGCCAACATTGCTGTCGGGATCCGGGCAGACCGGCATGCGCTCGAGCTGGCGTATTATACGCCGATGGAAGTGGCGGCTTCGGGTCAGCCGCCGTTTACAGTAAGTCAATTCGGGCTTTTCTATTACTACAGTATTTTGAAGTAATCAACATCGGATCGTGTGAAAAGTCCGGACTTTTGCGTCTCCTTTTTATGAGAAAAGGAAAGCTGTATTATGTTCCGGGGCTAATCAGCCTTTTGGGGCTACCTATCCTGCTGTATTTCCTGGGACCCAGGGAACCAAAGCTGCTGACGACAATGAGGATCAATCTTCCTACCGAAGATATCAAACCGGATCCCCCGGGCTTGATCCGATTTTCAAAGTGGCGAGCTTACCAGATGCTTAAGCACCAGAAGATGGTTACCGTAGATCTTGGTGAGAATAATTGGTCAGCGAACGCGTTGCACGATTTCATCCACTTGAAGAAATTGGATTTCATCTCAGGGGAGATCGCACGTCGGCAGTTTACGCATGACAGCGGAAGCGTGCTGAAAATCCAGTTGGGAGATGATTGTACCTATGGGGATTTTGCTTGGATACTTAATCAAACGAAGGTGTACGATGTGAGAAGATTTGTTTTTATCGACGACGCATATTATTTATTTACCAACCCGCCGCGAGAACGAGTTCCGGATCTCGTTTTATCACCTTTGGACGTTGTTTATTCGCAACCTGTGGAGGTCGCCAAACCGCCGACATGGGAAATTTTCAAAAAATGGCTTATGGAATGGGTTGGAATGGCTTATGATGTCATTAAGGGAAGTTATATTTATGTGTCGGGATTTCTGTTGCTGATTGTTATTCCCGGGATTCTCAGGTTAAGAAATAAGGGGATGAGGGTGCGGATTAAATAAGTCTCAACGCTTTACGATATACTGCTTCAAGGCGAGGTCGTTTATGATGCGCTTCATTTCTTTTGCCACGAGGTCCGTTATTTCGGTCCTGATGCGTTCGGCGTTTAATGGGCAGAAAGCCATTTACAAATACAATAGCTATGATACGAAATTCACACCTTATTCACCGGCCAACAAGCCCATTTACCCGATATGGCTTTTTCTTCATTGGATTGATCATAAGCATGCATTGTTACGGGCAGATGGATTCCACGGTAAGGAGATTAATAAATAATGACTCCATTCACTTTAATTTGATTTCCGCTGGCGGAGGAGTTTATGCGACAACTGAACATCAATTTCGGACGCGCTATATAGAGCTTTACTTAGACACTTCGCTCAGGAAATATTTTAAAAAGTTGGATACCACTTTTTGGATGATCCACTTGGAGGATGACCGAACGGACTGGGCAACAAATATTGTTTTATATTACCTCTATGATAGAGATGCTTCTGAGTTCGTTGTTTACCCAAACCGAAGCAAATGGCTGCGAATAAAAAAAATAGAAATAGATGAATGGAGGAAGCGCTTTGGGAAGGGGATGAGGCATTAAAAAAACAGCGGACGATACCCTAATTAGATTTGTCGACCCGGATTTGATTTTCATCCCCGGCGCTTTTGTTTACGGCCTAGCGATGCATACAAATTTCATTTAAGCCCTGGACATCGAGATTCGGAATTTGGGACTCGTCCGTTTTGTACATTGAATCATTTAATAGTTCGGATCAAACTGCAAAAGAGATCTTCCAAAAGAGGAATGAATTATTGGTTAAGTCTGGTAAACAGGTGTTATTCATATACAACGATGTACTCAGAGTAAAAAAATAATTGAATATGAAAACAGGATTTCTAATACTATTAGTTTTATACGCTAACTGCACCTTTGCTCAGAATCAATTTAAATGGTCTGCTTTAGTGGGCACATATCAATTCTACAACGATGATACTACGTTGAGGTATTTTATCAAGCTTGATAGCAACAAAATTTATGACTTTAGCATTGCAAATGACCTAATCGAAAATGAATCGACGGGCAAATGGGAGTTATTCGGTGACACTCTCGTATTAACAAGCAAGTATCAAATTGATAATATCGGAATAACGGTAACTGAAAACACCGGCCTGGGTAACCGGGTTGAGTTTGACGGAATAACAAACATAAAGGGACAACTTCTTCCTGCATTAATTTATATTAATGGTGATACATCGAAATTATGCGACCCTCTAGCAGGAGACTGCAAATTTGCGAGGGGTAGCATTCGAAGCTTCAATATTGTCTATGGAAAAACAACTTCGGCAACCTACTGGGTTAAAAATCAGGAAGCGAGCAAGTTTTCTTTGATGCTTGATGTCGATAGTTACTTAGACACCTATCTCTTTATGAAACAGCGTAAATTTCTAGTGCGAAATAACTCGATCTATTCGCTTAAAAATAATAAAATCGACAGCGTAATCTTGAATAGTAATGCTCTTGTACCTATTGCTCTCATCAGGCAATAACTCTAATTCTGAAAAAAGCTGATATACTTGAGAAACTCCCCCATTCTCTGGCCAGTCTGAAGTAAGGAAATCCGGCTTATTTATTTCTACAATATTTTAATGTAATTAGCCCGAAAAATTTCTCCGTGGAAACCGAAAAAAGTCGGTTATATTTAGGAAAACTAGTCTGGTTATGAAGTTTCTCTCGCTCGCGCCGTTCGTTCCTTCAGGAAGCAAATTTGAGGAGTCGAAGCAGCTCTTTCAGGAACTGGGATTCAACATGAACTGGGCTGAGGGGGGCATGGCGGGGTTCGGGGCGAATGGGTGCAATTTTATGTTGCAGCAATTCGATAATAAGCAGTTTGCGGAGAATTTTATGGTTTCGGTTAGGGTTGACAATGCGGCGGAGTTTCGGAATATGGTGATGGAGAAGAAATTGCCGGAGCGGTTTGAGATCAGGGTTGGGGAGGTGACTCAGCAGCCTTATGGGAAAGAGGTAAATATTATCGATATTGCCGGAGTTTGCTGGCATTTTGTCGAATAGATTATGAAAAAAGGGGTCCTTTTAATTCCAATGGTTTTGTTGGGTTTGTTGCAGGGCCAGGCCCAACCAGGCCACTATAAGGTCTATGCGATCCGGTTTGCGTCGATGGCGCATCCCACGGCTATTTCGATGTGGACTGATAAGGGGCCGGAAAAGGATAGTGTGAAGATTGACTTTAGCATCTGGCTGATCAGGGGGGACAATGGGAAAAATGTGCTTGTGGATGCAGGATTCCAAAACGACATCGGGGAGGCGAAGGATTTCGAGGTGGTGAATTATATCCGGCCGGATTCGGTATTGGCGAAGGTGGGGTTGAAAGCCGCCGATATCACGGATATTGTCCTCAGCCACCCGCACTGGGACCATATCGACGGGGTCGGGCTTTTTCCTAACGCCCATGTATGGATACAGAAAGAGGATTACAATTACTTTGTGGGGGCCGCCTGGGCCTCCGACAGCACGTCCGGGGGCTTTGACAAACGCGATGTTCGAAAAATGGTGGAGCTGAATATGGCGGGCAAGGTGACACTGGTAGACGGCGACAATAAAGAGATCATCCCGGGGATCACCGTATTTACAGGGTCGCGGCATACGTTCAACTCGCAATATGTGCTGGTGAGGTCGGGGGACAAGAAAATTATCCTGGCCTCCGACAATATCTGGATCTATTACAGCCTGGAGCATATGGTACCGGCATCGGTCGGGGGGACCCTTGACCCGGCAGGTTATGTACGCTCGATGGCGCGGATGAAGACGTTGGCAAGCTCGCCGAAATATATCATCCCCGGGCACGACGCAAAGGTATATACCTTATTTCCCGTAGTGACGGAGGGGGTCGTCGAAATAAAGTAGCAACTGCACATGAATAAACACTCTACGTATCTCGAATCAAAAAGCCATTATGAAATTCTGGACGGACTGCGGGGCGTGGCATCGGTCGCGGTCGTCATCTTCCATGTCTTCGAGACCTTTACCGGGGGAAATCGTTTTATCCAGCTCATGAATCACGGCTATCTCGCGGTGGACTTTTTTTTCCTCCTTTCCGGATTCGTCGTCGCTTACTCCTATGACGACCGGTGGGGGAAGATGACCCAGTGGGACTTCTATAAACGGCGCCTGATCCGGTTGCAGCCGATGGTGGTAATGGGTACGCTGGTAGGCGCGGCACTGTTTTATTTCCAGGCGGGCAACGTCTTTCCGCTGATCAGCGGAACGCCCGTCTGGAAGATGCTGCTGGTGATGGTGGTGGGATGTACGCTGATCCCGCTGCCGCCTTCGATGGATATCCGCGGCTGGCAGGAAATGCATCCGCTGAATGGACCGGCGTGGTCGCTCTTCTTTGAGTATATCGCCAACCTGCTCTATGCACTTGTTGTGCGGCGGTTCTCCAAATGGGGGCTGGGGATCTTTGTCTTTCTGGCGGCCTGTTTGCTGGTCCATCTTACGGTGTGGGGGCCGCAGGGGGACGTTATCGGCGGCTGGTCGTTGAATGCCGAACAGCTTCACATTGGATTTGCGCGAGTACTGTATCCCTTCTTTGCCGGAGTGCTGTTGTCAAGGATGGGCAAGCTGATCCATATCAAAAATGCTTTCGGAATATGCAGCCTGCTGATCCTGGTCGTATTCTGTATTCCGCGGATCGGCGGGACCACAGAGCTTTGGATGAATGGACTGTATGAAGCGTTTGCTATCATTGTCGTCTTCCCGCTGATCGTCGTTATCGGCGCAGGCGGGCATCTCAGCGGCAAACGGGCGACGCAGGTATGCAAGCTGCTGGGCGATATTTCATATCCGCTTTATATTACGCATTATCCGCTGATCTATCTCTACACGGCCTGGGTAGTCAAAAACAATATCACGATGGCACAAGGACTCCCGATGGGTCTGCTCCTGCTCGTTGTCAGCATTGCGCTGGCGTATGCGTGTCTTAAATGGTATGATGAACCGGTCAGAGCTTGGCTGAAGGCTAAATGGGGCGGCGTGGCTGCAAAGTAAAATTTTAGTAAGGCCGATGTTGGATATTTTTGCCAGTTTTGCCGAATCAAAAAACATTAAATCAAAAATTTATGATCCCGGTTAAAGGATATGCCGCACAGAGCCCGACGACGGACCTGGCGCCCTGGAATTTCGAGCGCAGAGATGTCGGTCCGCATGATGTCCAGTTCGATATTTTGTTTTGCGGCGTTTGCCATTCCGATCTTCATCAAATAAAGAACGACTGGTTCCCGGGCATCTTCCCGATGGTTCCGGGCCATGAGATCGTAGGCCGGGTCGTCAAGGTAGGAAGCCAGGTGAAGAAGTTCAAGATCGGCGAGTCGGCGGGCACCGGCGTCATGGTTGACTCCTGCCGGACCTGTGAAAATTGCAAGCAGGACCTGGAGCAATATTGTCTTGTGGGGAATTCGCAGACCTATAACGGGCTGGAGCAGGATAAGAAGACGCCGACCTACGGCGGCTATTCGAAAACCATTGTCGTGAATGAAGATTTTGTTCTGCATATTTCCGAAAAGGTCGACCTGGCGGCAACGGCGCCGCTGCTATGCGCAGGGATCACCACCTATTCGCCGTTGAGGCACTGGAAAGTTGGCAAGGGACACAAGCTTGGTGTGGTCGGCCTTGGCGGGCTGGGGCATATGGGGGTGAAATTCGGCGTGGCATTTGGCGCGGAAGTAACCGTACTAAGTACCTCACATTCGAAAGAGCAGGACGCGAAGAAACTGGGGGCGCATCATTTTCTGGTGACGAAGGATGCGAAGGAGGTGGAGGCCGCAAAGAATAGGTTTGATTTCATTTTGGATACGGTATCCGCTGAGCATGATATCAATATGTATCTTTCGATGTTGCGTCTCAACGGAGTGCATATCTCCGTTGGCATTCCGCCGAAGCCGCTGGAGATCAAGACGTTCAGCCTGATGGACGGTCGCAAGAGCCTGACCTCATCGGGGGTTGGAGGGTTAAAGGAGACGCAGGAAATGCTGGATTTCTGCGCGGCCAACAATATTGTATCGGATATCGAGATGATCGATATAAAGGATATTACGACGGCATATGCCCGGATGTTAAAGGGGGATGTAAGGTATCGGTTTGTGATAGATATAGCAACGCTGTAGAGAATGAAACCCCTGCCCTTTCTGTTGACCTTATGCCTTTTGGCGGCGGCTTGCGGGAGCAAGAAGCCGGTGGCAGCGGCCGCCGGGCTTCGCCCGGCGGCGAAACATAGATTCGATCCTGATAGCCCGTATGTGCTTAAAAATCTCGATAAGAATGAGGTTTTTGCGCTGTTATTCGATAGCCCGCGTATGCAAAATAACACGGCTATCTGGAATCCCCATTTTTCCGAGCGCGTGAACTTCCGGGTTTCGTATGATGACAGTTGCCACACGGTCATCGATACCGTGCTGCATTTCAGGGACCAGGGGGAGAGGGATTGCGCAGTTATTGTTTTTGTCACCTATCGATTTATCGCGGACAACCCGGATGGGTTAAAAGCCAGGATCAGCGACTGCCATTCGTGCGGCGCGGTGGTGGGGATGGGGCTTTTTTCGCTGCGGGGCGACGGGAAATGGGAAATGTATGATTTCCAGAAAGCCCTGACGAGTTCGGGAATCTTCGGGGGCGCAGGGGAAGGGGGAGTAGGTGAGTTTTCGTTGGTGAGCATCGGCGATAACTGGACGGCGCTCTTATTAAAGGAGCCTGTATTTGCGAATATGGGTCAGGAAGAGGGGGATGCCGAGCTATATTCGATAGAAGAATACAATTTAAACGGATTTCCCGGGTCGCCGCTGTCGTCGATCCTCTCTTATCAATATCATCATTCGGTGTACGATGAGCCGGGACTCGCTAATGAGGAGGACAATGCGGTGTTGAAAGTTGTGCAAAGAAAAAAACAATATTCTCTTATTCAGCTGGTTACGACCGTAAATGGAAGGCGGAAGACGAAGTCCTATCAATATTCGGATGACGAGAATAGCTTCGTTCCGGTCAGCACGCGACCGGTGAGGACGCGGCCGTTGAAGACGCGTTAGCCAAAATTGGTATATTACTTGCAGGTGTTATTGTTCCATCCTAAACTATTGTGTATGAACAAGATGCTTGCAATAAGTTTGCTTTTGCTGCTCTCGTCGGGTTGTTTTGCCCAGGTAGTGGGCACCGTCGACAGGAAGACAAAAGAATTTTCGATCGCGGCGGGGCAAAAGATTGATTATATGGTATTTGGCTATAGGTTTGCCAACGCGACCACGGAGAAATTGATCTGTTTCGCCTCTAACGAGAATGTGGAAAGGGCGAATCAAAACCTGCCGTTGGGCTCCTATTTCGACACGGACAGGCTAAGGCCGGGGGATAGGATCATGTTTTTGGGGGTGGCGGGAAAGTTCGGGAAGATGAATTTCCTCACCGGGGGAGGGAAATCGATAATTTTTTACCTGCCGAGGTCGAGTTACGCGATCAAGTGAGGTTACGCCATTAAGTGAGCGAAATTTCGTATCTTAAGTGGAAATACGCTTGCCATGGCTAGTTTCGACACCTCTCATGTCAAGAACATAGTTTTACTGGGTCATTCCGGGTCCGGCAAAACTACGCTGGCAGAATGCATGCTCTATGAAGCAGGCCTCACTACCCGACGGGGCACCGTCGAAGAAAAAAATACCGTCAGCGATTTCAACGAGCTTGAACAGCAGCGCGGTAATTCTATTTTTTCCAAACTCTTACACACCCAGTGGCGGGGCTTTAAGATCAACATCCTGGACACGCCGGGGTATGACGACTTTGCAGGAGAAGTCCTATCTGCCTTAAGAGTTGCGGATACCGGTGTACTGCTGCTCAATGCCAATTTCGGGGTGGAAGTCGGGGCGGATATTATCTGGGATTATACGGAGCGCTTCCGGACGCCCATGCTGCTGGCCGTCAACAAGCTCGATCAGGACAAGGCGGACTTTGAGCACACGGTGGCACAGGCCCGGGACCACTTTGGAAATAACATCATTGTCGTGCAGTATCCCCTCAACCAGGGGCCGGGATTCAACGCCATGATCGACGTGCTGCAGATGCTCCAGTATCGTTTTCCACCGGAAGGAGGACGGCCCGAAAAGCTGCCGATCCCCGATTCGGAGAGGGAGAAAGCCGACCGGCTTCACCGGGAGCTGATCGAGGCGATCGCCGGAAACGACGAAACGCTGATGGAGAAATATTTCGAAAAGGGAGAGCTTGATGAGGATGAGATGCGGCAGGGGTTGAAGAGCGCCATGATCCACCATGACCTTTTCCCTTTATTCTGTCTTTCCGCGAAAAAAAATATGGGCAGCGGGCGGATCATGGGCTTTATCGACAATATCTGTCCCGGTCCTGCCGAAGTGCCGCCACCGCTGACCGTTTCCGGCGACCCGGTCCCCTGCGATCCGGACGGCCCGCCCTGCATCTTTGTCTATAAGATCCTTTCGGAACTGCATATCGGGGAAATGTCTTTTTTCAAGGTATATTCCGGTACCATCAGGTCGGGTATGGAACTGGTAAATGAGACCAGCGGAGTGACGGAAAAGCTCAACCAGCTTTTCGTCGTGGAAGGAAACAAGCGCATCCCGGTAAACGAACTGTCTGCGGGCGATATCGGGGCCACCATCAAATTGAAAGACACGCATGTCAACAATACGCTTCATGCCCGCGGGTCGAACCTGGAGCTGCAGCCGATCGAGTTCCCTACCCCGCTGATGAGCGTAGCGATAGAGTCCGAACTGAAAGGAGACGAAGAGAAACTGGCCGCGGCGGTCCGCCAGGTCCGCGAAGAGGACCCCACGCTGATCCTGGAGATGTCGCAGGAATTAAAACAAATGATCATCCATTGCCAGGGTGAGCTGCATCTTTCCGTGATCAAATGGAAGCTGGAGCATATCTCAAAAAACCTGCGTACCAGCTTCAGCCGGCCGCGCATCCCCTATCGGGAGACGATCCGGAAACCGGTACAGTCCAGCTATCGCCACAAGAAGCAATCGGGGGGCGCGGGGCAATTCGGCGAGGTATATATGCAGGTAGAGCCGTATTTCGAGGGGATGCCCGATCCGAAAGGCCTGTCGGTACGTGGGCGGGACGAATTCCAGCTGGACTGGGGCGGAAAACTTGTCTTCCTGAACTGTATCGTCGGCGGCGCTATCGATCAGCGCTTCCTGCCTTCCATCCTGAAAGGTGTCATGGAAAAAATGCATGAGGGACCGTTGACGGGCTCGCATGTCCGGGATGTGCGGGTGATCGTATACGATGGCAAGATGCATCCCGTCGATTCCAATGATATTTCCTTTAAGATAGCCGGGATGATGGCATTCAAACAAGCATTCCGGCAGGCGGATCCGCAGGTGCTCGAACCTATATACACGGTGACTGTCCTATGTCCCGATGATCAGACCGGCGGGATCATCAGCGACTTGCAGATCCGGCGCGCCATTATGGAAGGGATGGATACGGAAGGGCATTTCACGAAGATCATTGCCAGAGTGCCGCTGGCGGAGATGCACGATTATTCTTCTTCTTTACGGTCCATTACGCAGGGCCGCGCGAAATTCAAGATGACGTTCCTGGAGTATGCAGCGGTGCCGCCGGAGCTGCAGCGAAAGTTGTATGAGGAATATAATAAGGTGGCGGCGCATCAGGAGGCGTGAGTTGGCCGGCGTCGCGGGGGTCGCGGGGCGCGAGCTCGGCGGTGTATACTCCGATGTACAGCACGACAATAAGCAGGGCCACCATCAGCCCGATCATCATCCAGAAGAAAATATTGTTTGGGCTGACCGGTAAATGGTCACCCGGAAAATTGAGATAGACGAGCCGGTCTATTAACTGTCGCATATGATTAATGATTTGTATTTAGTAACTTATCTATATCCCGCATCAATTGCCTGACTTCTGCCGGTTCCGTGCCGTCATAATAGCCACGGACATAGTTGTCCCGATCGATCAATACCAGCCGGTCGCTATGAATAAAATCGGTCGGGCCGCCGTCGCCATCGGACGCGTCCAGCTTCAAATCCTCCCGGGCAAATCGATAGAGATCCTTCTTTTCGCCGGTCAAAAGGCGCCACTGCCGGCTGTCGATATCTCTTTCTGTGGCATATTGGTGAAGCACAGGCGGCGTATCGTGCATGGGATCGACTGTAAATGAAACCATCCGCAGCCTGTCGTCATCTTTGTACTTTGTCTGGACATCACCCATGCCTGTTATCATTCTTGGGCAAATGGAGGGACATCGCGTAAAAAAATAACAGGCCACCCAAACCTTTCCCGAAGTGAACGAGCTGTCGGTCTCCTTCCCGTCCTGGTTCATAAAATGGAATGGTCCTATTCTGATCGCCTTCGCTTTCGCGCTCTCGAGGAAATTATCGCCGTAATAAGAAAGGGTTGGAAAAAATGTGTCCTTTATTCGCAGGATGCCAAAGGATAACAGGGGCAGAACCAACACCGCCAGGACGAACCATTGGCCTTTCTTACTTCTTCTCATCTTGAACCGTATTTATGGGATTGTCGATATTAAATCTATTCCTGACCGGTCTTCCATATTTATATACATTACTAAGCGATGGAATATATGTTGTCGCAATAAGGATCACTGAAATGACGATCCAGGGCCGCATGTTCAGGACGATTGGCAGCGGCTTTTCTACATGCAGCTCCTCCGCTTCAGGTAACTCGATGGTCGGGGTGGCTCTGGCCTTGCTGAGCGCCATTTTGAAGAAACAAATAAAATACAGCGCGGCGGCAGTCCCCATTATTATTCCCCCCACCATGGTCATTGTTGTAGAAGGCACCCACCGGCTATTAAATAACTGGCTCTCCGGGTTGGTGTAGGTCAGTCCCAGGTTAGTCCTGCGCGGTTCGCCCATTAGTCCGCCGGCCATCAAGCCATGAGACAACATCGCGACCCCGATCATCCATAGATAGGGAATGATCGTGACGGTCCTCCGGTATCTCAGGGGTTTACCGGAGATATGACTGAACATATACAGGCTGAGGCCAAAAATGAACAGCAGGGATGGGCCCGCTACCGTCATGTGAAAATGTCCCGGGACCCATCCGGTATTGTGCACGAGCTGGTTCAACGTATAGGATCCGTTGATGATGCCCGACATTCCGCCAAAAATGAACAGGATCAGGCCGCAAATGAAGTAACCGAAGAGATAGTTGTCCGGCTCAAGCCAGGGCAGCTTCGCCATCCAGTTCAGCAGGCCTTTGGCGCCTCTGCGTCGTCCCGCATATTCCAGCGATGCGCCTACCGTGAAAGCCGTCATGAAGCTAGGTACGGCGACCCCAAAAGTCAAAATGCTGACCCACATCTTCACCCCGCCGGAGATAGCACCCTCACTGAATTGGTGATGCACTCCTACCGGCGTGGACAAAACGAGGAAAAGTAAGAAGGCAAGTCTTGCCGCATTGGCAGAGTACAGCTTCCCTCCCGCTACTTTTGGCAAGATCGTATAATAGCCGACGTAAGCCGGAAGGATCCAGAAATAGACAAGCGGGTGGCCGAACATCCAAAAGAGCGTCCGCGTAAGCGGCACATGTACGGTGTCGGTGAGGCCCAGCGCCCATGGGGTCAGCAGGGCCAGCAGCTCGTATACGACCGGGATAGTGCTCAACAGCCACATGGTGAAGTTGACAAACGTACCGAGAACGGCAATGGGCATTTTCTTGTCAGAGTTTTCCCTTTTCCACTGGTACCATATCTTTATCCAGCCGGCAAATGCGATCCAGCTTCCCGCTATCAATAGTGCGGTGCCCAGATAAAACAGGGGGGAAGCTTTTAAGGGCGCGTAAAACGTGTACAGCGCCGAGGCTTTTCCCAGCACCATCACCGCCAGGTCTGTCAAAGTACCCACTGCCATCACCACCAACGACCCGAGATAAGACCATCCGGGCGGTTCCTTTTTTAAATAGTGGGTGATCGTATAATGGCCGAAGGTGACAGCAAAGAAAGTGGTCAGCACCAGGGCATTGATAACCCCATGCATGGTAAGCCCCTGGTAATAACTGATACCGGCAGTAGATTGACGGTGAATGACCCCTGCCCGGTAAAACGTTTGCATCACGCCATTATAGACCCCTAAAATGAACAGGACCATCGGAAAGGTGAGACCCGTCAATATTGTCGTTCTCAGGAGTTTGGTGACCTTCATGGGAATTGTTTTAATCCTGTTTTACTACGATTCTTCCCGTCATATTCTGGTGGCCGACACCGCAGAATTCGTTGCACACAATCGGGTATACGCCGGGGTTTTCAAAGGTGGCGGTAATCTTATTGACGACTCCCGGGATCGCCATCATGTTCACTCCTTTCTCGTTGATCTCAAAGCCGTGGACTACGTCAGAAGAAGTAAGATAAAAATCTACGGTCGATCCTGGGGGGATAACGAATTCATACAGACCATAAGACCACATCCTGGCAACTATATCAAACTCGTACAAATGATCATCGATCTTTTTCACTTCCGTTCTTTGGAACGTCCTGTCGGCCGGGATACAGGTCGGCATGTTTATTTTTCTGCCGTAGGAGTTGTAGAGAATGGCAAAGAAAAAGACAGCCAGCAGCAGCCCGCTCAACCCTATCGTCCTAAATTCATACTTGTCCATGCAAAGATCCCTTTAATGCCTGTCTATCTGAATATAGTATACACTGAACCACGCGATTGCCGTAAGCGTTAACAGCAGTATCATAAATGCAACCGTCCCATAAGAGCGAAAGGTCTGCTGGCTGTCGTTTTCCCGGTTTTCCATTTTTTGTACAATTACTACTGAGTGCAAAGGTAGATAGGCGGCGCGCCTCGCCGATGGCACAATGCCGGTAAGAAATGGCACTTTTTATGGATTTCGATTTATTCCAAAATCCGGCGGAGATAATTTGTTTGGCCGAGGTGGTAGTCGAGGTGGGCGTATAGCCGGACCAGAACGTATTCAGTCGAGTTTTTCGCGTCGTCGAAAATTATGGGGAATTCGGCTTTTATCTGGGCGTCGGTGAGGTTATTGAGGGTGGTGGTGATGAGGGGAATGAGGGCTTCGATCCGGGCTACAAGCTCCTGTCGGGGCACTGCTTTTTGGGTAAACTCCAGGTCGCGGTTGCGGACATAGCCGGTGTGCGCTAGCGTGGCGCCGAAGAAATGATTCAAACCGCCAATGAGATGCAGGGCTAGGTTGCCGGATGAGTTTTTGATGGACCCCCGGGTTTTCCAGAGGTTTTCTTCGTTGTTAAACAGGTTGATTTCTTCGATTAGTTTGCGGAGATCGCGTTCGTAAAGGGTGGCTAAGGTGGTGGAGAGCATATCCATGGCGTTTGGTGGGACAATTTACGAATCATTTGGCCGAGGCCGAAGAATGAAACAAAAACCCGCCGGGCGGGAGCGGGTTTGAACAGTCGGGGTCAGAAGAAAGGTTTGAACGGTCGGGATCAATAGAAAAAGGTTTCTGCAACGATCTTCCCGTCCTTCACTTCAATGACTGCGATCTCCTCCGAGTTTACGCGGGGTCTGCCTCTGTAGGTAACATCGCGTTGTAAGGTGGTGGTAAAGAAATTTCCCGCCACGAGGGGCTCGCTGGTATGGCGGCTATGGATCGCTTCGATCGTGACACGATGGGCATCACTTTTGGCTTTGACGGCGGTTTTGCCGCGAGTGATGGAATCGATGCCAGGTGGTCTACTATGTTCGGGCTCGCGTTGCACGATATTCTCGTCATGAAGGTTCTCATGGATCTCGTTCCATTTGTTCTGGCAGGCCAGCTCATAATAGCGGGCGGCGACTTCCTGTGTTGTCATAAATCTGTTTTTGATTGTTGATTATTTCATGACAAAGATGAGGGGGCGTAGTGACAACCCTATGTCAGGAGGCTTTCTTATTTGCGCATTCCCTTAAAATATGCAAATATTGCCATTGCATGACCATGGCCTAATTCAAATTCCTCTTTAAGCCACAATACAATCTCTCCGGCTTTTACATCCGCCTTCAATTTGCCGCCTTTATCAAGGAACCCTTTTTGGATGGCCAGTTTTGTAAATTGTTCCGGCGATTTACCGGTCTTCTTCTGGATATTATCCAGGTAAGCTTGAAAAGACATGATGGTCAGTTTTGAGTGGATAAAACTCCTTTCAGGCGGCAGCGGGTCGTAACAAACGACCTTAATCGCCGCAGGCAAATTTTTGCTTAGCCTCCTTTAGCCTGGTCCAGATCGGATGATTGACCGGTTGGGGGGAAATTTCCCAAAACAGCGGGATATTTTTTTGCGCCGGGCAGGATTTTACGTGAGCAAAGAAATTCAGGACAATTGGCCGAATCCCGAGATAATCAAACATCGAGATGGTGCCGGTATAGGTTTCCATATCGTCGGGTTCGGCGCTCAATTTTTTGATCGTCACCTGTACGGGTTTGATCGTGCCGGGCGGGACGTCCACTTTTCTGCGAATCACCGCGACGGCGATGTGTTCGTCATAGTAGGTTTTTATGGCATTCTGTATAATATCGCCATCGATCTTCTGACCGGGGTCCAGCCAGAATAGATAGGCGGCTGACCAATATTCCTCACTGGCGGCCATGGGCCAGCCTGGCGGGAGCCTGAGATCTTCTATTCCTTTAAGCGGGAAATGGGGAGAATTGACGCCGGGCTCGGTAGATACTTCTTTATGCCATCCGGTCGGGACCAGGAAGCGATATTGGGCTTTGGCGGACAGCGTTAGAATCAATAGGAGAAACAATGGTAACTTTTTCATGCCGGGGAAAGAACAATTTCGGTGCCAGGTCGATAAGTGATTATTGCTCAATTTCTAATTAAGTTTTTGGTCGACGAGGCCGTTCGGTTCCGATACAAGTGGTGTGCGGAAACCGTTCTCAATTTTGAATTTCCTAAAGCGGGATATCCCCGATGACCCGCCATAAAAAAGAACATCATGTGTGCGGAACCGGACAGTTAATAAAATCAAGAATTCGCAACTAATTGATTATTAAAACGTAAAAAACAGGCACTTTTCTCGCTGCTGTTCTGTTGAATTCTCAAACCAAGAGCATGTTCAAAAGCTATCTCGTCCTCGCCCTCCGCCAACTTCGCAAGAACCGCGGTTACACCTTGACCAATGTTGCCGGGCTCGCTATGGGCATGACCGTCGCCCTTGTTATCGGCATCTGGATCGCCGGAGAATTCGCCGTGGACAAATCCTATCCCGACCGCTCCCGCATTGTGGAGATCATGCAGGATCAACGTCCGAAGGGCACCCCACCGGGTTCGCCCATCACCTATAGAGAAATGACCGTCTCTTCCGCCCTCAAGCCCCTTCTGGAAAATAGTTATAAGAACGTCTTCGCTGAAACGTCGATGTTCGAATGGCCCGGCGATGCTGTGCTGGCGAGCGGTGACAAAAGTATTTCGCGCCAGGGATCCTGGGCCGAACATAGTTTCCCCACCATCTTCGGCTATCACTTTCTTAGCGGGAACGCGGAGTCGCTGCGTGACCCTTCCACGGCGCTGATCTCCCGGTCCACCGCCATTGCCCTTTACGAAACCGAAAACGCACTGGGGAAAACCTTTAAATACAACAACCAGTTAGTGTTCACCGTCGGGGGTGTCTATGCCGACCTGCCCCAGACGTCCTCCTTTCATGACATCGACTTTTTCACGCCGATCTCGCACAAATTGATGGATGCGCTCACCCACAACACAGATTTCAATATCCATAACTGCCGCATCTTTGCCCGCCTCGCCGGCAATGCCACGGCCGAAAGGGCCACAGCCCGGATAAAGGATCTTTGTACGCCTTTTGTCAAACACAACATCGAGACCTATACCGTACTTCCTTTTGATGAGCTGTACCTTCACTACGACGATTCCGACATCTCCGGGAGCGGGCGCATCGGCCTGGTCCGGCTCATCTGGATCATTGGTGTCTTCGTCTTGTTGCTGGCCTGCATCAATTTCATGAACCTCTCTACGGCCCGCAGCGAGAAACGGGCACGCGAAGTCGGTATCCGCAAAACCC
>DASZJO010000061.1:0-19473 GCA_035948015.1 Puia sp. | reverse complement strand
CACTATCGGCTTGCTTCCGGCTGCACTCTCCACAGGCATCGGATCCGAAAGCTCCCGGCCCCTCGCCCGCGTAGTCATCGGCGGCATCCTTTGCGCCATGATCTTCTCCCTGCTGGTGTTCCCGCTGATCTTCGGCTGGGCATACCGTAACGTCGACACGAAGCACCAGGGTGCTATCGAGTAGCATGAGGTTTCCCGGCCCGCCACCAACTTAACCTTGACGTATGAAAAGAAAATACCTTTTTATTCTACTCGGCTTCCTGATAGCGGTAACTTGCACAAAATGCCTGGGAGATAGCATCTTTGATAAAAAATATAGTCACGAATGGCTTGTTAGAAATTTTCATGAAAACGAAACTGGCTTCGCAGACGCTGTAGCATTATTTAAAGCGGGCATCTCAAAAACCAACCAAAAAGATCTGTCTTTTGGATTGGGAAATTGGGGAACCGTAAACTTATTCATCTATCCGACCGTCATAGATCCGGCGAATAAAATTATCGGTGGAGAGGGCTTGAAAATCGGCTCTCCCGAACTGGATTCCATTCTGGCTATGTTGAAGTGGGACAATGAAACTGTTAAGCGTCTACGGGAAAAACTGGCGCAGACCAACTGCGACTGGATCCGTAAAATCGATAACGGGCACCACGTTATTGAAATATACCCCAATCAAACTGGATGGGGGGCCTTTTCATATGCCATTTTTGACGAACCAATTCCCGATAGTCCGAATCAAGGATACGGAAGGCCCCTTAGCGATACCGGATTTGGCCGAAAAGTGGAGCTCAACTACACATCCGCCCTCTAGCTACAGGTATAAAAAAGCCGCCGGTATACACCGCGGCTCTTAACAATTATTTTATAAAGAATCTAATTTATCCCCTGCCGGACTTGTTCGACAACCTCCACGGAAACATTGGCTAGCGAAGCGATCTTGTCATCCGAAAACTCCGTCCCTGCCAACAGATTCGCTACAATTACCCGCTGCGCTTCCTGCCGACCCTTCTCGATCCCCTCTTCTATGCCGATTTCAAATCCCTCTTGTCTTACATATTCATCAATACCCATAACATTACTTTTATCGTGTGATTGAATTCTCTCCTTAAAGTTACGATTCATTTCCCGGTTTTCAAATAACACCGTATTCTCCAGGAACCTGAATATTGCCCGAACCTTCTGCACTGAAAATCCCTTTCGCATCAGCCCCACTCCAATTGCCACCTTCCGCTCCAATAATTCCCGTTCTGGTACTCTCCCCGCCATTAGCGCCATCTTAGCAGCCAATACCACGAGCGCAAATGGATTCCTACTCTCTTCCAATTCCTCATCCGAAAAGTCAAGGATCGAAAGCACCTGATATTCGTATAGCACTCGAGTACCGCGATACCTATACTCGAAAATTCCCGGCATCCGTCTCCCATCCCGACCCGTAAAGATCGCCACCGCCGACACCGGCCGTTTGAACCGGTCCAGAATTCGATAAAAATACCGAAACATCCGTCCGGAAAACTCCGTCCTATTCGCAGTTTCGCCCTGAATCTCCACGTGCATTAACACCCATTCTTCCTCGCCGTCCCGATGGTACACCTTCACCAGTTTATCGGCAAACTTTGTATCGGATCCCTCGCCCGGCTCCGGATCCATTTCGGCAAGCTCTTTCTCCAGAAACTCAAACCCTCTTTCCAGATCATAAACCTGATCCGCATCCGCGTATATAAACCGCAGCAGGTCGTCGAACACCTCTTCGATTACCACTTTCCACAAAATATCATCCTTCCGTCTCATAACTCCTCCTTCATAGATAAGATAAAAATAGCCGCAGGCCGGTCATCCAGCCAAAACGCCAAGGCCACCAATTAGCCCTAAGCGAATCCGAGAACACAAGGAATTGGGGAAGTAGAATGTGAAGCAAAGATAAACGAAGAAATAAATATCGGTCGTACAATTTTGTTTTCAGGAACCAATCAATATCCGCCCCGAACCACTTACAAAACCCCCCATTTTTACCTACATTCGTGCATGCAATTGAAAAAATATTGCCTGTCGCTCACCCTCGCCGCGCTCTGCGCTTCCCTATCCGTCCCTCTCAGGGCGCAAAATTTCTTCAAAACATCCCCCACTTACAACCCCGGCCGCGTTAACGGAGTCATCATCAGCGAGGCCGCCCTCGGAACAGCCGTCACGATCGGTCTCCAATATCTCTGGTACAAAAAATTCCCGCATTCCAAATTCCATTTTTTCAACGACAACGCCGAATGGCTCCAGGTCGATAAGGTCGGTCATGCCACTACCGCCTATAATATTGCCGCATTCCAGAATAACCTGTTCCGCTGGGGCGGGGTCCGCCCCGGCACCGCCGCGCTCATCGGCACCCTGACCGCCCTGAGCTTCATGACCATGATCGAGATCATGGATGGCCACTCCGCCAAATGGGGCTTCTCCAAAGGCGACATGCTGGCAAATATCGCCGGATGCGTCCTCTTCGAAGGCCAGCAACTCCTATGGCATGAACAACGCATCAGCCTTAAATACTCCTACCACCGCACCCTCTTCCCCCAATATTACCCCGCCGAATTGGGCAGCAACCTGCCGCAGAAAATGCTGAAAGACTATAACGGGCAGAGCTATTGGCTGTCGTTCAATATCGGCTCCTTCTTACCCGCCTCCGCCAATTTCCCCCGCTGGCTCAACGCCGACGTTGGCTACGGCGCGGAAGGCATGATCGGCGCCCGCGACAACCCCACCGAGATCGACGGCAAACCCATCCCCTCCTTCCAGCGCTACCGCCAATTTTATTTCTCCTTCGACACCGACCTCTACCGCATCGACGGCCTCTCGCCCCTCGCGGGCACCCTCCTTGAGCTCAACCGCCTTATCAAAACACCCGCGCCCGCCCTGGAATGGAATGCTCCGAACGGTTTTCAGTTCCACCCCTTCTACTATTAATTTCTCCGGCTCTCCCTTTTATTTGGCCACGTCTTAACCAGTGATTAACTTCCCGTTAACTTCTACTTCCAACTGACCATATGAATCGAATTCTTAAGGGGGTGCTCGCATTTTCCCTGAAAAATAAGTATTTCATTTTTTTCGCTACCCTTCTGCTGATCGTCTACGGCATCATCACCTTCCGCGACATGCCGATCGAAGCCTTCCCAGACGTCACCAACACCGAGATCACGATCATCACCCAATGGCCCGGCCGCAGCGCGGAAGAAGTAGAGAAATTCGTCACTATCCCCATTGAGCTGGCCATGAACCCCGTTCAGCGGAAGACCAGCCTTCGCTCTACTACGATCTTTGGCCTTTCCGTCGTGAAGCTAATCTTCGAAGACGGCGTGGATGATACATACGCGCGCCAGCAGGTCAACAACCTCATTCACAACTCCGACCTGCCCGATAACGTCGACCCTGACGTCCAGCCCCCCACCGGCCCTACAGGCGAAGTGTATCGCTATACCCTCGAGAGCAGCTTCCGCGACGCCCGCGAATTGAAGTCCATCCAGGACTGGGTCGTTGATCGCGAACTTCGCGCCATCCCCGGCGTCGCCGACGTCGTGAGCTTTGGCGGCATGGTCAAGACCTATGAGATCCAGGTTAATCCGATGGTGCTGGCTAACCTGGGCATCACCCCGCTGGACGTATTCAACGCCGTCAGCAAAAGCAACATCAATATCGGCGGCGACATCATCAAAAAGAACTCCCAGGCCTATGTCGTCCGGGGTATCGGCCTGCTTAACGACATAAACGAGATCAGAAATATCATCGTCGAAGTCAACAACGGCATCCCCGTGCTGGTCAAGGACGTCGCCGACGTGAGCATAAGTAATCTGCCTCGGCTCGGCGAGGTCGAACGCACCGACGCCATCGACTCCACAGGACATCGCCTTCTCCGCGATAACCCGGATGCAGTCGAAGGGATCGTCCTGATGCGAAAGGGCGAGAACCCGGACCGTATTATCAAAGGGCTGAAAGCCGAAGTCGACCGGCTGAACAATACCATCCTTCCCGCGGACACCAAGCTGGTCCCCTTCTATAACCGGGAGGACCTGATCGACTACGCCACACATACGGTCCTCCATAACCTCATCGAAGGTATCCTGCTGGTTACGCTGATCGTGTCACTCTTCATGTTCAACTGGCGCACGACCCTGATCGTATCGATCATCATCCCCCTCTCCCTGCTGTTCGCCTTTATCTGTCTCCACCTGATGGGCATGTCCGCCAACCTCCTTTCCCTCGGCGCGATCGACTTCGGCATCATCATCGACGGCGCCGTCGTCATGGTGGAAGGACTTTTCGTGCAGCTCGACCGAAAAGCCCATGAAATGGGCATGGAGAAATTCAACCGGCTCTCCAAATTGGGTATCATCCGCCGCCGCGGCGCGGAGCTGGGTAAGGCGATATTCTTCACAAAGGTGATAATCATCACCGCCCTCCTTCCCATCTTCTCCTTCCAGAAAGTAGAAGGTAAAATGTTCTCACCCCTTGCCTATACTCTCGGTTTCGCCCTGCTCGGCGCACTGATCTTTACCCTAACCCTCGTGCCGGTGCTGGTCAGCGTCCTGCTGCGGAAGAATATCAGGGAAAAGCGGAACCCCATCGTACACGCCATGACCGGATGGGTCATGGGCTGCTTCAAATTCGTCTTCCGGCATAAGCGATTATCCATTGCCGTTTCCATTATCGGCGTCATCGCCGGGCTCTATTCGTTTAAATTTCTGGGGTCGGAATTCCTTCCGGAGCTCAATGAAGGGTCGATCTGGATCCGCGCAACCCTGCCCTATAGCATTTCCCTGGATACCTCTGTCGCCAAGGCCCGGCAGATGCAGGCGATTATGATGCGTTTCCCGCAGGTGCGCCGCGTTATGTGCCAGACCGGCCGCCCCGACGACGGCACGGACGTTGCCGGCTTCTACAACAACGAATTCGGCGTCTCCCTGTATCCGGAGGAAGATTGGAACCCGAAGATCAGTAAAGAAGAATTGATCGATGCCATGAACAGGGCCCTGAGCATCATCCCGGGCGTGGACTATAATTTCTCACAGCCGATCATGGACAACGTCGAAGAGGCCGTGTCCGGCGTGAAAGGTTCTATTTGCGTAAAAATATACGGCGACTCCCTTAACTATATGGAAGCCGAGTCCCAGGCGGTCTACACGGTCCTGAAGAAGGTAAGGGGCATCGAAGACCTTGGCGTCATCCGCAATATCGGCCAGCCGGAACTGGACATCGATCTGCAGCAGGATAAAATGGCCCTGTACGGTGTCTCCACCGCCGACGCCAACGCAGTCATCGAAATGGCGATCGGCGGCAAGGCAGTCAGCCAGTTGTATGAAGGCATCCGCAAATTCGATATCCGCATCCGTTTCCCCGAGCAGTTCCGGGCTACAGCGGACGATATCGGCAACCTGCTGGTGCCGACCGAGACGGGCTCCAAAGTCCCCATCCGCGAGATTGCCCGGATCACCCAAAAAACAGGGGCCTGCCTGATCTTCCGCGACGACAACCGGCGCTATTCAGCCGTCAAATTCTCCGTTCGCGGCCGGGATATGGGAAGCACGATCGCAGAAGCCCAGCAAAAGACCGACGCTAAGGTTCAACTCAAAAAAGGCTATTCGATGGTCTGGCAAGGCGACTTCGAGAACCAGCAACGCGCCACCAAACGCCTCGAAGAAGTAGTCCCCATCAGCCTCCTGCTCATCTTCCTCCTGCTCTTCGCCATGTTCGGGAACCTCAAAGACGCCGGCCTGGTCTTCCTCAACGTGCCCTTTGCCGTCGTCGGCGGTATTCTTGCCCTGTTGATGACAGGGACCAATTTCAGCATCTCGGCCGGGATCGGCTTCATCGCGCTCTTTGGCATCTGTATCCTGGAAGGCGTATTGCTCATTACTGCCTTCAAACGTAACCTCGACCATATCCGCCACAGCGAAAGCCCGCTCTATACTTCGATCAAACTCGGCGTCAATGAACTCATCCGTCCGGTCCTCATGACAGCCCTCATGGCCACTATCGGCTTGCTTCCGGCTGCACTCTCCACAGGCATCGGATCCGAAAGCTCCCGCCCCCTGGCCAGAGTTGTCATCGGCGGCCTTACCTGCGCCACGGCATTCTCGTTACTCATCTTTCCGCTGGTCTTCTTCCTCTCTTACCGGAAAGTGGACACGCGGCACCAGAAAGAAGAGGATCGATCATAATTCCTTATTTTTGAACTATGGACTCTAACAACCTAATGATCGCAGCGATCGTCTTTGCCCTACTCCTGGCCGGTATCCTCGCGTGGCTCCTGATCCGCCAACGCCGTCAATTAAAGGCATTGGAGAAAAATACCCCCGCCAACCACCCCGCCGAGACCGGCGGCATCCCCAGCCGCCAGCTGCAACTACAGGCCTACGAACGCCTCATCCTCCTGACCGACCGCATCGCCCTGCCCAACCTGATCCAGCGCCTTCACCAATCCGGCCTTAGCGCCCGGGAAATGCAATCCCTGCTGACCATGAGCATCCGCCAGGAATTCGAGCACAATATCACCCAACAGATCTATGTCAGCGCCGAAGCCTGGGACGCCATTCGCAACTACAAAGACCAGAATACGCTCATCATAAACCAGATCGCCACCTTCCTCCCGGAAGATGCCACCGGCAATGACCTCAACCGCGGGCTGCTGGACCTGCTCGTGCAAAACCCCAAAGCCTCGCTACAAAACATAGTTTCTGATGCGCTCAGCTACGAAGCTAAAAAACTCCTCTAATGATCACCGATAGCGGCATCCCCGTAAAAGAGGTCTACACGCCGGCAGACGCTGAGCCAGCCCCCGCCGACCTTCCGGGCGAATTTCCATATACCCGCGGCATCCAGCCCGATATGTACCGCGGCAAACTCTGGACGATGCGGCAATACGCCGGCTTCAGCACCGCTGAAGAAAGCAACTCCAGGTATCATTACCTGCTTAGCCAGGGCGTCATGGGCCTTAGCGTCGCCTTCGACCTGCCCACCCAGATCGGCTACGACAGCGATCACCCCCTCGCCGAAGGTGAGGTCGGCAAGACCGGCGTGGCCATCGACTCCCTCGAAGACATGGAATCGCTCTTCAAAGGTATACAGCTCGAAACCGTCAGCACCTCTATGACGATCAACGCCACCGGCTATATCCTGCTGGCCTTCTATACCGCGCTTGCCAAACGACAGGGCGCCGATCTGAAAAAGATAACCGGCACGATCCAAAACGATATCCTCAAGGAATACGCCGCCCGCGGGACGTATATCTATCCCCCCAAGCCCTCCATGCGCATCATTACCGATATCTTCGAATGGTGCAGCCACGAATTGCCGCGCTGGAATACCATCTCGATATCCGGATACCATATCCGCGAAGCCGGTAGTACCGCCGTCCAGGAGATCGCGTTCACCTTGAGCAACGGTAAGGCCTATGTCAAAGCAGCCATGGAAAAAGGATTGGATATAAATGTCTTCGGAAAACGCCTCTCCTTCTTCTTTAATGCCCATAACAATCTTTTCGAAGAAGTCGCCAAATTCCGCGCCGCCCGCAGGATGTGGGCGGAGATGATGAAAGAGCTCGGCGCCACCGACCCGAAAGCAACGATGCTGCGGTTCCATACCCAGACCGGCGGCAGCACCCTGACTGCGCAGCAGCCCTTAAATAATATCAGTCGCGTGACGGTCCAGACCCTCGCTGCCGTTTTGGGCGGCACCCAGTCCCTCCATACGAACGGTTACGACGAAGCGCTTAGCCTGCCAACCGAAGAGGCTGCCCGCATTGCCCTCCGGACGCAGCAGATCGTCGCCTACGAAAGCGGCGCCCCGGATACCGCCGACCCGCTTGCCGGTAGCTATTACGTCGAAGCCCTGACCCGGGAAGTCGAAGAGGCGGCATGGCAGCTCATCGGCCGCATCGATCGCATGGGCGGCAGCGTTAGCGCCATCGAACAAGGTTTTATTCAGGAAGAGATAGCACGCAGCGCCTACGAACATCAGAAAAGAGTGGAAGCCGGTGAAAAGATCATCGTAGGGGTAAATAAATTCACGACACAGGAATCCGGGTCCATCCCCATCTTCCGGATAGACGATTCCATCCGCCAGCTTCAGATCGAAAAATTGGCCGACCTCAAAAGAAGAAGAGACCCCGCAAGAGTCGATTCGCTGCTTCAGGATTTGAACGATAAAGCGGCTTCCGGAGAGAATATCATGCCCGCTGTCCTCGCTGCCGTCGAACAGTCCTGTACCCTCGGCGAGATCGCCGATACGCTGCGGGAAGTATTCGGGGAATATAAATAATTACCACATCACCTGTCGCGAACTTTGACCGCCCGCCCCAATCACGTCTACCATGTAAACGCCATGCCCGCGGCCGCCGAAGGCAATTTTCTGCTCCACCTCGCCCGCCTGCTCCTGCAGGGTCTCCCGATAGACGACCTCGCCATCCGTGGAATAAATATTCACTTCATAAGTGCCCGCCTCCACCACGTGCAACAATAGTCGCAACTCACCACCCTGCGCCACTACGCTTCGAATAGAAGTGCGATCCCCCGAAGCGGCTTTTGCCGGCCCGGTTTGCCCAAAAACAGAAATGATAGCGGAGAAAAAAAAGAATGTGAGGAAATAGATGGTTTTCATACGTACGGATTATCCCTCAGGGAGGAACAAAGGACTTGCCACATAATTGTTAGTTGACGATCAGGTAATTATAAAGAAATCCTTCCCGTTTGTTTTCCCAGATCGGGAGCGCTTTCCAGCTCCCGGTAGATCTTTAACAACAGATTGCTATTGGCCTGCAACTTCTCCACCAACTCCTCGACCTTAATTCGCTCCAACCGCAATTGCCCTTCGAGCTCGTCAATGATCACCTCTTTTACACCCAACTGACCATGCGCCTCAGCCAGTTGATCCACCAACCCTACCCCCTGATCGGTCGACCCGGTCTCAATCACCCCGGCCCGCTCTCCCCCCTCTCCCTTCACCCCCTCCAGGGCCGCATTCTTGCTTTGCTCCATAACCGCCAGCAACTCCTGGTACCGGTGCTCCGACCGGCCTAGTTCCTCCCGCAGCTGTTCATACCGGAGATCCGCCTGCTTCCTGTATTGTTCATACTTCTCCTTCATCCAAAGGATCCCGCGATAGATCGCCTCTTTTCCCGTTGCCCCCAACTCTTCCTCGCCGCCCTCGGCCGCCGAAGCTTCAGCGAAGGCGGTCTCCCCGCCCGACGCCGCAGCCGTCTCCTCCCCACCCGACGCCGCAGCCACCCCTTCTGTCCTGCGCGCCTCCGGCTCCTCCTCCTCACCGGCCGGCTCCCGGCGTTCCACCGCAGCCCTGCCCGGCAAGCCCTCGACCGCCAGTCTCATAGCCATCTTCATCTTGCCTTGTCGCAAATAATTGAAATAGGTAGCCACCAACAAAATGATCACCGCCATCGGGACAGCAATCCAAAGCCAGATGCGGAGCAATAACCCCAGGGTTTCCAGACCCACAGATAATAAGCACATAATTGAACTATTTAGAAGACTTTACGACGGCCGGGGGAAAGGAGAAGATGAAAAATACAATATTCACGCCAAAAAAGCATCGATTGACCGATCCCTTCCGGCATCCCTTGCCGCCTGCGTAAATGCCGGGGGTAGCACAGGATTTTAGCACAAATTTGGTATAGGATAAAACATTAAAATGTCATACTATGAACATGAGTAAGAAAATCTTTGCTTGCGCTACGCTCATTATAGCGCTCTTTACCGCTTCTTCTGTTTTTGCCCAGGACGGCGGCGGGATGAGAGGCGATACGGCCGCCATGCGTCAGGCCATGGAAGCCAGATTTACCAAGATGAAGACTGACCTTAACCTGACACAGGTGCAGGCCGACTCCATAAAAGCTATCAACATGGAAATTATGACCAAACGGCGCGCCATGAGGCAGGATCCGGCTAACCAGGGTATGAGCCGCGATGATATGATGGCAAAAATGCAGCCCATTATGGATGCAGCGAACGCCCGCATTCAGGCTGTCCTCGGCGCCGATCTCTACAAGAAATACCAGGATTGGCAGCAGGCAAATCGTATGCAACGTCCGGGCGGCGGCGGCAACAGATAAACAATAAGGGGGCGTTAGCCCCCCTTCTTTTGCTCTTTTACCCACGTATCCCTCAACGTCGTCGTTCGGTTAAAGACCATCTTCTCCTCTGAACAATCCTTATCCAGGTAGAAATACCCCTTCCTCAGGAACTGATAATGCTGGTCAAACCGCGCATGCCGCAACGCCGGCTCCGCATACGCCACCGGCACCACCTGCAACGAATCAGGGTTGATATACGCTTTGAAATCCCCCTCCTCATTCGCGGGGTCTTCCACCCGGAACAGCCGATCGTACTGCTTCACCTCGAAGGTGACCGCATGCGGAATGCTGACCCAATGTATCGTCGCCTGTACTTTTATGTTCGCCTGCGTCCCGCCGCTCTTGCTTTCCGGCAAGTAGGAACACCGGAGCTCCGTGATGTTTCCCGCGGTATCCTTGACCACCTGATCACACTGGATGATATACGCGCTCTTCAACCGGACCTTTTGACCCGGTGAAAGCCGGAAGAACTTCTTGGGCGGATTCTCCATAAAGTCATCTCGCTCTATATACATTTCGCGGCTGAACGGAATTTCCCGATACGTCGTATCCGCATCTTCCGGATTGTCTTCACTCTTCAATACTTCCTCCTGGTCCGGATAATTCGTCAGCACCACCTTAAGCGGATCGAAGACCACCATCCGCCGAAGCGCGATCTTATTGAGATGTTCCCGTACACAGAACTCCAATAGCGACACATCTATCAGGTTATCCCTTTTCTGCACGCCGATCCTGTCCGCAAACATCCGGATACTTTCCGGCGTATACCCCCGGCGCCGGAGACCCGAGATCGTCGGCATCCGCGGATCGTCCCACCCGCTGACATGACCTTCATTCACTAACTGCAGCAACTTGCGCTTGCTCATCACCGTATAGTTAAGGTTCAGCCGCGCAAATTCATATTGACGGGAGGGGAATATTTCCAACTTCTCGATAAACCAGTCATACAACGGCCGGTGCGAGACAAACTCGAGCGTGCAGATCGAATGCGTGATCTTTTCGATCGAATCACTTTGCCCATGCGCAAAGTCATACATCGGATAAATGCACCAGGCATCTCCCGTACGATGATGACTCGCATGCTTGATCCGGTACATGATCGGGTCGCGCAACTGCATATTGGGAGCAGCCATATCTACCTTCGCCCGCAATACCTTTTCGCCGTCCTTGTACTTGCCCGCCCGCATCCCCTTGAAAAGTTGCAAATTCTCCTCCACCGTCCGGCTTCGGTAAGGGCTGTCTTTCCCCGGCGCCGTCGGCGTACCTTTCATCTCCGCGATCTGCTCCGCCGAACTGTCATCCACATAGGCCAGCCCTTTCCGGATCAGATCTTCGGCAAATTGATATAACTGTTCGAAATAATCGGAAGCATAGAATTCATTGGCCCACTCGAAACCAAGCCACTTGATGTCTTCCTTGATACTGTCGACATACTCCGTATCTTCCGTCACCGGATTGGTATCATCGAACCGCAGGTTCGTCTTGCCGCCATACTTTTTCGCCAGCCCGAAATTCAACACGATCGACTTCGAATGACCGATATGCAAGTAACCGTTCGGCTCCGGCGGAAAACGCGTCAGGATCGACTTGTACTTGGCGCTCGCCAGATCCTCCTCCACGATCTCTTCCAGGAAATTCAAAGACTTTTCTTCCTCTTTTTTGATCTCTTCCATGCCGCGAATTTAAAGCTTCTGGACCCGTTCACCAAACAGCAAGCTTCCGATCCTCACCATATTACTCCCCTCCTGAATCGCAATTTCATAATCCGCACTCATCCCCATGGAAAGAATGCCACCCTCAGGAAAATAGCGGTCAAGCATCGCCTTTAATTCCTTGAACTCCGCGCGAACCGCAGAAAGATCCGCCGTATTCGACGCCATCCCCATCAACCCTGACACCCTTACATTCACAAACTCCCCCCGCATCGTACTATCCGCAAATTCCCGCATCAGTGTCTCCAACTCCCCTGCATCCAATCCAAACTTCGTCTCTTCCCGGGCAATATGCACCTGTAATAAAACATTCACCACCTTCCCCTTCAACCCAGCCTGCCGGTCAATCTCCTTCAACAATCGCAAACTGTCTACCCCATGGATCAGGTGGACAAAGGGAACCACCGCCTTTACCTTATTGGTCTGCAAATGCCCGATAAAATGCCACCGGATATCAACCGGCAGCTGACCCGCTTTATCGACCAGCTCTTTCACATAATTTTCTCCGAAGTCCCGCTGCCCCATCTCATACAACAGGAGGATATCGGCGACCGGTTTGGTTTTGGAAACCGCAACGAGCTGAACACCCGCTCCCAGGCGGTCCAATATGCCCCGATAAGTGTCGAATGTTATAGTCATGTGAAAATTGCCCAGCGCGAAGATACCTATACGAGTGGTACCCGCGGAGACATGTGCTAAAACCTTTTAGTAATAAATTTGTTTCTTATTGAAATATTTTGATATACGCATGAAATACTTGATCTACTCCGCAGCACTACTGGTCTTCGCGCCCCTCGCAACCTTCGCCCAGACCAAATCACATCCCGTGACTACCGCGCTTGCTAATCCCAGCGGCCCGATTCTCACCGGCAAAGTGGTCGACGGTAATCAGCCGATCCCATCCGCTACCATCACCGTTCTTCGAAAAGACTCCACCGTCGCGGCCCAGACCATCAGCCGGCCTGACGGATCCTTCATTTTGTCCAATCTGCCCGACGAAGAAGCTTATATCCTCAGTATCAGTGTCGTAGGTTATCAGCCTTTTTCCCGCAATATCCCCGCCGGGCACTATCCCGTCAATGCCGGAGCCATCCGCCTAACCACCGCCGCATCCCAAATGCAGGCTGTGACGGTCGTACGGTCCAGACCCGTCTTCAGGACCGAGATCGATAAAAAGGTCTTCAACGTCGATCAAAGCCTCGCCAGCAAAGGCGGCACCGCCCAGGACGCCCTTCGCCAGGTTCCGACACTGCAAGTCGACGCAGCGGGCAACGTAAGTCTGAGGAACGGGACGCCCACTATCCTGCTGGATGGCAAACAGACGACCCTGACCCTTGACCAGATCCCCGCCGATCAAATCGAAAGCATCGAGGTCATGGCAAACCCGTCCGCAAAATACGACGCCCAGGGTAATAACGGCATTGTGAATATCGTACTGAAGAAGGACCGCAAACCCGGCCTGAACGGATCGGTCACCGGCCAATGGAACTCCCTGCACGAGCTGAATGCCTTCGCGAACCTCAATGTATATAAGGGCCGGTGGAACTTCACATTGAATTACATGGCCCGCGAACGCCGGCAGATCACCAATACGACTACCACCCTGACCGATCTGGCAAGCAATTCCGCGGTGATCCAACAGGGCCATGCTGTTACGACAGGGCCCTTCCAGATGATCCGCTCCGGGCTGGATTTTAACATGGACAAACACAATAGCTTCAGTCTCTCCGGTAACATCGGTTTCGGCAGTCGCCCGACATCCGGGATGCAGACTACCTCCTACCTCGACAACCACGGCGACCTCGATTCGACCAGCGCCCGTACCTCCTATACCACCAATAGCTTTTTGTTCAGCCATACCAATTTTAACTATACCCATGCCTTCAAACGGCGCGACGTAAAATGGACGGTTGACGGTGCCCTGGAGACCTATCACGGTCCCGGCCACGGCGACTACAACATGAAATACCTGAGTAAATCCGACAGTGTCATCAGTAGTCCCTATTTGCAGCAATACCAGGGATTCGGTAATGCCCATGCCGTCACCCTTCAGTCCGATTTCACCGATCCTTTCCCGGACGGAAAGACCAAATTCGAAGCCGGTGTTAAGACCATCCTCAACGCCAACCATTCCTACAACGATTTCCAGGATAATTTCGGCCAGGGCTATTATATCGACACCAACGCCAGCTATAACTATAGCTATACCAACAGCACCTTCGCCGCCTACAGCAGCTTCACCCAGCACCTTGGCGACCGCTTTAGCTATATGGCCGGCCTGCGCTTCGAACATTATGTATACACCGGCCACCTGCTCGACAGCACCGGCGGCGGCTTCGGCTATAACATGAACGGTCTCTACCCCAGCGTCTTCCTGACCGAAAAGCTGGGCAGTGATGACGTCAGCGAGCTGCACCTCAACTTTTCCCGTCGTGTCAACCGCCCCCAGTGGTGGCAGATAACACCCCAGATCAATTACAGCAACCCGCAAAACCCCCAGCAAGGCAACCCGAATATCCGGCCCGAAAATACCAACCTCGTCGAACTGGGCTACAACACCCAGTTCGGGAACGTGGCCTTCAATTCTTCGCTGTACCTGAAGAATACCCTCGACCCCATGACTTCCTACAATATCCCGCTGTCGAAGGATACCCTGCTCAGCACCTATGAGAATGCCAACTATACCAATACATACGGCGCGGAGGTCATCGTGCGGACGCCTATCACCAGATGGTGGGATGCCACTACCAACCTGAACTGCTTCCAGACCGATATTAATGCGAACAACCTTTCGCAAGGCCTGTCCAACTCCGGCTTCAGCTGGTTCGCCAAGCTGAATTCAAATATGAAGCTGCTCAACACCTATACATTCCAGTTGACCGGCAACTATAACGCCGGCAATTACATCCCGCAGGGTAAAGTGCTGCCTTCCGGCGGGATGGACGTGGCTATCAGAAGGGACTTCTTCGCTCATCATGCCGGCACGGTCGTGCTCAGCCTGTCCGACGTCTTAAACACCGAACGGACACGCGTCGACACCTATACCCCCGGGGTCTTCTTCCAGAATGCCATAACCAAGCCCGAGACCCGGGTGTTTAGGATCAACTTTACCTATTCCTTTGGCAGGGAGCTCAGCGGCGAACGGCATAAAGAAAAGACCGACGTGGATTCGAACAGCTAAGCACGCATTAGATTTACACCAGCGGTAATTCGATTCGATTGCTCTCCCGGCAATTAGGATTAATTTGCCGTTGATGACGCTTATGACAACTCGAAGAATTACTGCGGTAAAGTGTTTTATCTATGCTCTGTTATACCTGTACCCGCTCCATGCCGTCGCCCAGATCAGATCACACCCGGACGAATCTACCCTGACCGGGAAGATAATCGACGGCGAGACCCGTCAGCCGATCCCCTCGGCCACGATCGTTTTGCTGCATCAGGATTCTACCGTCGTCTCAGAAGTGATCAGTCACGCCGACGGAGGCTTCTCCCTGAAAGACCTGCCGGAAGACCTCTATATTCTCCGCATCAGCGCGGTGGGCTACCAGTCTTTTTCAAAGTCCTTTGACGGCAGCCGTCATGAAGGCGGCGCCCCCTTTAACGCGGGCACCATCCGGTTGAAACCAGTTGCTAAAGAAATGCAGTCGGTTACCGTCGTGGGAACAACCGCATTCAAGACCGAGATCGACAAGAAGGTCTTCAATGTTGACAAAAGCCTGGCGAGCAAAGGCGGCACTGCACAGGACGCCCTGCGTCAAGTCCCCACGCTGAGCGTCGATGCCACGGGCAATGTCACCCTGCGCAACGGAGCGCCTGTCATCCTGCTGGATGGCAAACAGACCCAGCTGACGCTGGACCAGATCCCCGCCGATCAGATCCAGAGCATCGAAGTCATGCCCAATCCTTCAGCCAGGTATGACGCCCAGGGCAATCACGGCATCGTAAATATCGTGCTGAAGAAGAACCGTAAGCCCGGGATAAACGGCTCCATTACCGGCGTATGGAATTCCCTCCACGAGACCTACGGCTTCCTGAACACAAATATGTACAAAAACAAATGGAATTTCACCCTCAACTATATGGCCCATGGCCACCGGTCCGTCTCGAACACCACCACCACTTTGAACGACCTTAGCTCGAATACCTCGGTGTTGCAACGCGGCCATGTTGTGACCACCGGACCATTTCAAAGGATAAACACCGGATTGGATTTTTTCATGGACCCGCAGAATACGTTCAGCCTCGCCGCCAATATCGGCTTTGGGCATCATCCATCCACCGGTATCCAGACCACCAGCTACACGGACGCCAATGGCCTCGCAGATTCCAGCAGCACGCGGACTTCGTACGAGAGCGATAATTTCGTTTTTGGCCATGCCAATTTTGACTATACACACACATTTAAAAAAGATAACGAGAAGCTAACCGCCAGCGCCGCCCTGGAGACCTACCACGGGCCGGGCAACGGGAACTATTCGATGCAATATCTCGACAAGAGTGGAGCATCCCTCGGCAGCCCTTATGTACAGCAATATCAGGGGACCGGTCGGGCGCATCGCCTCACCCTTCAATCCGACTTCGTCGATCCCCTGCACGACGGAAAGAGAAAGGTCGAAGGCGGCATAAAGGCTACCCTCCATGCCAATCACAGCTTTAACGATTTCCAAAACTATTCCCCGGCCACGCAGGCCTATGTGCAGGACACCGCTGCAAGTTATAATTACAGCTATAACGATAATACCTATGCGGCTTACGGCAGCTTCAGCGACCAATTGGGGAAGTTCAGCTATATGGCCGGCCTGCGCTTCGAACAATATAACTATACCGGGCATTTGCTGGACATTGACAGCAGCTTCCACTACCATACGACCGGAATCTACCCCAGCTTGTTCCTGACCGGGAAAACCGGCGATAACAGTGAGCTGCACCTGAACTATTCACGGCGGCTCAACCGGCCGCAATGGTGGCAGATCTCACCGTTGACCAACTATACCAACCCGCAAAATCCCCAGGAAGGCAACCCGCATATCCGGCCGGAAAACACGAATTTGGTAGAGCTTGGGTATAACACGCAATTCGGAACCATAGGGCTGAACAGCACGCTATACCTGAAGAATACCCTCAACCCGATGACGCCATACAATATCCCGCTTTCCGGGGATACCCTGTTGAGTACCTTTGAAAATGCAAATTACAGCAATACCTACGGGGCGGAGATCATAGGTAAAATCCCCGTGACGAAGTGGTGGAACGCCACTCTCAACCTGAATCTTTTCGAGACCGTCATCAATGCCGATAACCTCTCGCAGGGGCTTTCGGCATCAGGTTTCAGCGGCTTCGCCAAACTCAATTCCGACATGAAACTCTTCCAGATCTATACTTTCCAGCTGACAGGAAACTACAGCGCGGCAAATGTGGTCGCACAAGGAAAGACCCTTGCCGCGGGCGGGATAGATATTGCGTTCAAACGGGACTTTCTGAGGAACAATGCCGGCACGCTGGTGATCAGCCTGTCGGACGTGTTCAATACCGAGCAGTCGCGGATCCAGACCTGGTCAACCGGCGTATTCTTCCAGGATGCTATCACCAAGCCCGAGACAAGGGTGCTGAAGATCAACTTTACCTATAATTTCGGAAGGGAGCTCAACGGTGAACGACATAAGGCCAATCTGGATTCGAACGGTTAACCCTACTACTTCAGGATCGAACGGCTGATGACAATCCGCTGCACCTCGCTCGTGCCTTCATAGATCTGCGTGATCTTGGCATCCCGCATCATCCTTTCTACGTGATATTCCTTTACATATCCGTAACCCCCATGTATCTGGACCGCCTCCGTGGCAGTCCACATCGCCGTCTCGGATGCATACACCTTCGCCATCGAAGAGCTAAGCGAAAAATCGGCGCCCTGATCTTTCTCCCAGGCCGCCCGCAGACAAAGCAGCCGCGACGCCTCGATCCGCGTAGCCATATCCGCCAGCTTGAACTGGATCGCCTGATGCTCCATGATGGCCGCCCCAAAGGCTTTCCGCTCCTTGGAGTAATTCAAGGACAGCTCATACGCCCCCGACGCTATCCCCAGCGCCTGCGACGCAATGCCAATACGGCCCCCGGACAATACTTTCATCGCGAATTTGAACCCGAACCCGTCTTCTCCGATCCGGTTCTCCTTCGGGACCTTCACATCGTTAAAAAGAATACTATGTGTATCGCTCCCCCGGATACCGAGCTTATTTTCCTTCGCACCCACTACAACGCCGGGCCAGCCCTTCTCGACGATAAACGCATTGATCCCATGACTGCCCTTGTGCGCATCGGTCTGCGCCATGACCACATACACCGATGCCGAATTGCCGTTGGTGATCCAGTTCTTGACCCCGTTCAGCAGGTAATGATCCCCTTTGTCGATGGCCGTCGTCCGCTGCGAAGTCGCATCACTGCCCGCCTCCGGCTCACTCAGCAAAAACGCGCCGATATACAGTTCCCCGTCTTTGCGCCCCTGCGCCAGCGGTGTCAGGTATTTTTGCTTCTGCGCGTGTGTCCCGTACGTATCGAGCCCCCAGCAGACCAGGCTGTTGTTCACGCTCATGCACACACTTACACTGGCGTCGATCTTGCTGATCTCCTCCATCGCCAGTACATAGCTGATGGTGTCCATCCCCGACCCGCCATAAGCCGGATCGACCATCATCCCCATGAACCCCAACTCTGCCAGTTTCATAACCTGCTCCCTCGGGAATTTCTGATGCTCGTCCCTTTCTATTACTCCCGGCAAACACTCCACCCGCGCAAAATCCCGCGCCGCCTTCCGGATCATCAAATGTTCTTCCGATAACTGAAATTGCATGGCAATCGATTTATTGCCCCCAAAAGTAAATGAAAGTTGTATAGCAAACTAACAGTTGGTAGTTTTTTTGAGGGGCAACTATATATATCTTGGGACAGGTGGGATTTTTGACAAAATATATAGCAAAAATTGGGTGTTTATACGGTACAGTATTTTCCCTATTGGGTGTATCTTCCATCGCATTAAATTCCCCTCAACGATGTTTGCTGCCGCCAATAAGATTGCCTCATGTTTTACTTTGCCCATTGTAATTTCTTTTAGAAAGGCTTCAGGAACTTGCGGATCAGGAATTGGCACTTGTATCGTGATTAACGAAGAGGGGTGGTTTATTACAGCTTTTCATGTAATGCAGCAATATTTGGCTATGCTGAATTCTGTCAATCAATATATGCCAATAAGAATAAAGAGAAAGGAGATTGAAAGTAATGCAGCTTTAAAGGACCACGAAAAAAAGAAGCAACTCAATCAGTTGAAAATCCCATCTGACGCAATCATTGATTTATCTATTTGGTTTGGCGTTGATGGTTGGTCTCTTGGCCCGCAAGTACATGGCATCCCCGATATTGACATTGCGGCGGGTCAGATTCTTAACTTCAATAAGGACTTAATAAAGGCATATCCAAGAATAAAAGACCCAACTAAGCCTATGGACCCCGGAACGAGCCTTTGTAAGCTAGGGTTCCCTTTTTATGAAATTATGCCTACCTTTGCGGAGGGGACAGGCTTTTCGCTACCGCCCGGCTCGGTACCGATTCCCTTTTTCCCACTTGAAGGAATTTTTACCAGAATGGTCAAT
>DASZJO010000060.1:0-68847 GCA_035948015.1 Puia sp. | reverse complement strand
CTGGTTTACGGATGATAGGGTCTGGGTCCCGTATGTAAATGATCCCAGTCCCGATATTTATACGACTTCCTTCGAGAATTTCTACCGGCACATGCATATAGTGGAATTTAAGAAGGATTCGCTGGCTTTTCTGCCGGTGCTTGTAGACTTGGATAGTGGACGGAGGGCGGCGATTCTCGAGGCTGATCTTGAGGAATATCCGGGTATGTTTGTGACGAAGGGCGCAGGAAACGTCAGGTTGGCCGGACGGTTTGCACCCTATCCGCTGGAGGAACGGCAGGGTGGTCATAACCAGCTGCAGTCGCTGGTGACGCGCAGGGCGGACTATATTGCGGTAACGGCCGGGACCCGGACCTTTCCGTGGCGGATTGTCGTGTGCTCCGACCACGACCGCGAACTGGCGGACAACGATATGGTATATCGGCTCGCTTCCCCCTCTCGGGTGCAGGACGTTTCGTGGATCCGCCCTGGCAAGGTAGCCTGGGACTGGTGGAATGATTGGAATATCTCGCACGTTGATTTCCGGGCGGGGATCAATACGGAGACCTATAAATACTATATCGACTTCGCGGCAGCTAACCATATCGGTTATATTTTGCTCGATGAGGGCTGGTCCGATCCGACGGACCTGATGAAGATTGTGCCTGATATCGATCTGGCGGCTATCATCGATTATGGCCGCCAGCGCAATATCGGTGTCTGGCTCTGGGCGGGGATGTTGCCCCTGAATGACAAAATGAATGAAGTAATGGGGCGCTATGCGCAGATGGGGATCAAGGGCTTCAAGGTGGATTTTATGAATCGCGATGACCAGCGGATGGTCGAATTCTATTACCGGGCGGCGCAGACGGCAGCCGCCCATCACCTGATGCTGGATTTTCACGGGGCTTACAAGCCGACGGGCTTGCAGCGGACCTATCCCAATGTCCTGAATTTCGAGGGGGTGCGCGGGATGGAGAATGAGAAATGGACGAATGAAGATTTCCCGGGTTATGATGTCAGCATTCCATTTATCCGGATGCTGGCAGGGCCATTGGACTATACGCCGGGGGCGATGAAGAATTACAACAAAGCCAATTTCAGACCGATCTTCAGCGAACCGGAGAGTCAGGGTACACGCTGTCATCAGCTCGCAATGTATATCGTCTATGAAGCGCCGTTCAGTATGCTCTCCGATAACCCGACCAATTATATGCGTGAACCGGAAAGTGTCCTGTTTATCTCGGGAGTGCCAACGTCCTTTGACGAAACGCGGGCAATCGACGGAGAGGTGGGGAAATATGTGGCGATCGCCCGGCGGAAAGGTACGGACTGGTATGTCGGGGTGATGACGGACTGGTCGGAACGAGATCTCACGCTGGATATGTCTTTTCTGCCGCCGGGGTCTTACCGCGCAGAGGTCATGCGCGATGGGATCAATGCGGACCGGGACGGGACGGATTATGCGTTGCAGACGGTGTCGGTATCGCATGACAGCAAGCTGCCCGTTCACCTGGCGCCGGGCGGCGGGTGGGTGGCGAAGATCAGCACTGCGGGCGGGTCCATGGGGGTCACCCCGGGTGCGGGATCCGGGGTAGTGCAGGGCAGCGGCGAGCCAGTGCCCCCGCCGATGATCGATCTCTGCCAGGTGGGATTCTATCCGGAGGCGGCGAAGATGGCGGTCGTGACCGTCGCCAATACTGAAGCTCCCAAAGGCGCAGGGCCGACGGACCTGTTCTTTGTGGTTTCCGCGAGCAATAGCGATACGGTATACACCGGCCGGCTAGGTCCGTTGATGGCTTCAACGAACTCTTCCCTGTCCACCCGACTGGCGATTTTCACCGGTCTGACAAGTAATGGGGTTTATCGGGTGCAGGTGCCGGGGTTGGAGCCGTCCCATCCCTTTCGGATCGGGAACGGCGTATTTGATCCCGTCGTCAGGGCAGCATTGAAAGGATTCTATTACCAACGTTCCGGGATGGCATTGGCGCCGGAATATGCGGGACAATGGAGCCGGGCCGCGGGTCATCCGGATACGCAGGTACTGGTACATCCATCCGCGGCGACCGCGCAGCGTCCGGCAGGCACGGTCATTTCCACTCCGGGCGGGTGGTATGATGCCGGAGATTATAATAAATACATTGTCAATTCAGGGATCACGATGGGCACACTGCTGGATGCCTATGAAGATTTCCCCGGGTTCTTCGACACGTTGCATACCAACGTCCCGCCGATGGCCGACGTCCCCGATCTGTTGAACGAAGTCCTGTACAATCTCCGCTGGATGCTGACGATGCAGGATCCGAATGACGGCGGGGTCTATCATAAATGCACCAATGCCGTTTTTGACGGAATGGTCATGCCGGGAGTAACGAAGGCCCCGCGTTATGTGGTGCAAAAGGGGACAGCCGCCACGCTGGATTTCGCGGCGGTAATGGCACAGGCCGCCCGGGTGCTCCGGCATTTTCAGACTGCGTTGCCGGGACTTTCCGATTCCTGCCGGCGGGCAGCGGTGGCGGCGTGGCAGTGGGCGTTGCTGCACCCGGATGTGGCTTATGATCAGCAGGCGATGAACCGTCAATTCCAGCCGCAGGTGACCACCGGCGCATACGGGGACCGGAATTTCAAGGACGAATGGTTGTGGGCCGCGTCAGAATTGACCGTCAGTACCAAGGACCCTCAGTATGAGGCCGTGGTTCGTGAGCAGCTGAATAATCCGATGACCCTTCCTTCCTGGTCCAACGTCCAGATGATGGGGGGATATACGCTGTTGCGTTACCGTGATTCCCTTCCGGCGTCTTGGGAACCGGTGATCCGTTCGGTCCGGGATCGCTTGCTTGCCATTGCAAATGGATATGCGGACAAACGCAGCTCGAACGCCTTTCATACGGTGATCGGCGAATCGCGCAGTGATTTTGTCTGGGGCAGCAATTCAGTGGCGGCCAATCAGGGGATGCTCCTGGTCAATGCATGGCTGCAAACCAGGGACAAAAAATATCTCGGCGCGGCGCTGGCCAATCTGGAGTACATATTGGGGATGAATGCGACCGGGTATTGTTTTGTAACGGATATCGGTACCCATTTCACGATGCATCCGCATCACCGGCCTTCGATTGCCGATGGGATCGTTCTGCCCGTTCCGGGCCTGATGGCGGGAGGGCCTAATCCGGGGCAGCAGGATCATCAGCATTATACCTTCTCCGACCCCGAGACCTCATATACCGATCAGGATGGGGCGTATGCATCCAATGAGATAGCGATCAACTGGAATGCTCCGCTTGTTTACCTGGCGGGTGCGATCGAGGCATTGCAGCGAAAGCTATAGCGGCCGTACCCAGATATTGCGAAAGCTGATGGGTTCGCTCTTGTCCCCATGCGCCTGTAATTTGATTGGGCTGGGGCCATGAGCTTTGTAGTAGGGCAGGCCAATGTAGCGGGTCTGACCTTTCAGCTCGAAATTGTTCTCGACCAGCACGCCGTTCAGGAAGACCGTGGCCCGGGCGGGAGTAGCCAGGCTGCTATCGCTGTTGAAGGTCGGTGCAGTCCAGATCACGTCGTAGGTCGACCATTCACCAGGCTTGCGGCAGGGATTGGCAAGCGGGATGGCCTGTTTGTAAATGCTGCCGGCCTGGCCGTTGACGTAGGTCGGATTGTTATAATTGTCCAATACCTGCAATTCATAGCCGGCATCGCCCTTGCCGGTGGAGGCGAGGAAGACACCACTGTTGCCACGGGCCTGGTCCGAGCCGGTGATATTCGACGGAATCCGGTATTCGATATGGAGCTGGTAGTTGCTGAAGGTGCGTTTTGTCTGGATATTCCCGGTCTTTTTGTCGACGGTCAGGATGCCATCCGCGACAACCCATGTGGCGGCAGAACCGTCGGAAACCTTGACCCACTCGTCTTCATTCTGGCCATTGAACAGGATGATGGCATCTGAGGGGGCGTCGCCGCATTTTGCACCCGGGGTTACGACCGGCGGAACCGGAGTATAAACTTCTGTAGTACGGTGATCTTTGATGGTGTCGTTCGGATTCTGCGCCTGCGCGATGGTAACGCCTGCCAGAAGGCCGAGGGTGGAAAGCAAGATCGTCCGGCAAATGAAGGGACAAGCCAAGTGTTGCATAGTAGTGAAATTGAAAATGAAACGACAATTTAGGACATTTTTCATAAACGGGGTGGAGCGCGGTTACACGTGTTCGATGAAAGTTGCGGCTCATTGGTCAAAGCCGTTCGGCCAACCCTCCTCGCGTAATGCGGCTACTTTGCCGAGCGCTTCGGTCTCCAGTTTCTTCTTAAAGTCGGCCACCCGCTGGCAGACGGCGGGGTCGAACGTGCCGATGATCTGGGCAGCCAGGATACCCGCGTTCTTGGCCCCGTTGAGAGCCATGGTGGCGACAGGCACGCCTCCGGGCATTTGCAGGATAGACAGGACGGAGTCCCAGCCGTCGATGGAATTGGAGGATTTTACGGGGACGCCGATCACGGGCAAAGGGGTCAGGGACGCTACCATTCCCGGCAGGTGTGCGGCTCCGCCGGCCCCGGCGATCACGACTTTCAGGCCTCGCTGCATGGCGCGGGTAGCGTATTCCACCATTCGCGCCGGTGTCCGGTGGGCAGAAACGACCGTCAGCTCAAAAGGAACCTCCAACTCCTCCAGCATATCGGCGGCGGCCTTCATAATGCTGAGATCGCTGTCGCTCCCCATGATGATACCTACCAGTGCTGTGCTCATAGTGCTTTATTTACTCACCACTTTGAGGGTGTTCCTGATCTTATGTGCTTTATAAACCAGATCCTGCTTCTCGCGGCTGATGATCGTGACGTGTCCCATTTTCCTGCCGGCCTTGGTATCGGTCTTCCCGTAAATATGGACGAAGACATTGTCCATTTGAAGGACTTCGTCCAACCCTTCATAATGTGCCTCACCTTCACAGCCTTCCGATCCCACCAGGTTGACGATGGCTCCCGGCAGGATGAGATCGGTATTCCCCAGGGGATAGCCAAGGATCACGCGCCACAGCATATCGAATTGCGAACTGTAGTTGGCTTCAATGGTATGGTGTCCGCTGTTATGCACCCGGGGCGCGGTCTCATTGACGTACACCTCGCCCTGACGGGCAACGAATAGTTCCACAGCGAAGATGCCCGGGCTCTTCAGCTCTTTGACCACCCGAAGCGAGATAGCTTCGATCTTCCAGAGGACGTTCTGGGGCAGGTCGGCAGGGCAGATCTGGTAATCCAGCAAGTTGAGCCGGGAGTCGAAGACCATATCCACAGCAGGATAGAGGGCTGTTTCGCCTTTTTCGCTGACGGCGATGATCTGGGCGATCTCCTTGTCGACGGTGACCATTTTTTCGAGCACCGCGGGGGTGTCAAATCCCTGATCGATATCCTCTTTGGTTTTGATGATCCGGACGCCGCGGCCGTCATAGCCGCCCGCTCCGATCTTGTGCACGGCCGGAAGAAAATCAGCCCTGTCACGCAGGGCGGCGAGGTTGTCGGTAACGATGAATTCCGCGGTGGGGATACCATGTTCGGAATAAAAACGCTTTTGTGTGATCTTATTATTGATGGTGCGCAGGGCGGAAGGCCGGGGGTAGATCTTCACGCCTTCAGACTCGAGCCTCTCCAGTGCTTCAACATTGACGGATTCGATCTCGATCGTAAGGGCATTAAGCCCTTTTCCGAAGTGATAGACATCATCAAAATTCCGGATATCCCCCTTTACAAAGTGATGGCAGAGGTGTGCTGCCGGGCTGTTGTCGTCGGCTTCCAGGACCCAGGTCTCGACGGGATAGTTGGCGGCCGCCTGCAACAACATTCGCCCTAATTGTCCTCCGCCTAATATGCCCGCTTTAACCATGTCCGGATATTTGGCCGAAGATAGACAAAACTCATTTCCGATTGACATTTTCAAAATAATGGGTATCTTTATTTGCTAAACATGAGACCGGACTACTCTCATAAAATTTTCGGCGACAAGCGATTGTATCATTTTTTCTTCCAGGAAGCGCTTGCCCGGGCTGCGGCGTCGGCCTAGTTCCCGATGCGGTTATGATTTTCGAATGTTCACCATTGTTAATCACTAAATGCTTAAATATATGCCTGGAGCTGCTGCTACCAATATTCGCGCACATTATAATGCCGATAATGATTTCCTTCCTTTACAGGGGACCGACTATGTGGAGTTCTATGTCGGCAATGCCAAACAAGCGGCCCATTATTACCGATCTGCTTTTGGTTTTCAGCCTATTGCCTATTGCGGCCCGGAGACGGGGAACCGCGAAACGGTGAGCTATGTCGTTCGTCAGCATAAACTGACCTTTATTTTCACTACCGCGCTCCGGCCGGATCATCACGTCGCGGAACATGTGCATCTGCATGGAGATGGGGTAAAGGTTTTGGCGCTTCGGGTGGATGATGCAGCCGGTGCATGGAAAGAGACCACAGCCAGGGGGGGGAAAAGCTATCTTGAGCCGATCACGCTTACCGACAAATCCGGGGAGGTCTCGCTAAGCGGCATCCATACTTATGGGGACACGGTGCATCTTTTTGTTGAGCGCACAAATTACCATGGCGCGTTCATGCCCGGTTTCCGCGAGTGGAAATCCGCTTATGATGCGCCTCCGACCGGTTTGCTTTATGTAGACCACTGCGTCGGGAATGTGGGCTGGAATCAAATGGATCCGTGGGTGCACTTCTATGAGCGGGTCATGGGCTTTCGGAATATCCTTTCTTTTGATGACAACGATATCTCCACTGAATACTCGGCGCTAATGAGTAAAGTAATGAGCAACGGGAACGGGTTTGTCAAATTCCCTATCAATGAGCCGGCGGAGGGCAAAAAGAAGTCGCAGGTGGAGGAATACCTGGAATTCTACAAGGGGGAAGGGGTCCAGCATGTGGCGATGGCTACCGCCAATATTGTTGAAACAGTTACTCAATTACGGGATCGGGGCGTTGAATTTCTCCAGGTTCCGTCGTCTTATTACAGGGATCTTCTTAGTCGTGTCGGCAATATTGACGAGGATATGGCACCTTTGGAAGAGCTCGGAATACTGGTAGACCGGGATGATGAAGGCTATCTGCTGCAGATCTTCACCAAGCCGGTGGAAGACAGGCCGACCCTCTTTTTCGAGATCATCCAGCGCAAAGGCGCCCAGAGTTTTGGGAAGGGTAATTTTAAAGCCCTTTTTGAAGCGATTGAGCGAGAACAATCGGCTAGGGGAAACCTGTAGATAATCAACTAAAAATACGTTATAATTAATAGCCTGCTATTCCAAATATGGCAGGTTTTTTGTTAATTAGCGGGTAACCCAATTATGTCTCTTACAACCTATTTGCGGGCGTTGGTCCTTGTCGCAGGTTCCTTTTCCGCCGGTACTCTATCCGCTCAGAATGCCGTCACTTCCCTTCATTTCATCGAATATCAGCGTTCCATCCCAAAGGTGCTCGACCTAATGAACCGGAAGGAGGACACTTTGATGAAACAATTCCGGGAAAAAGGGTTGGTCTGGCCGGCCCGGTATGTTTATATCCGCTCTTTTAAGTATGACAGTGAGCTGGAGGTTTGGGTAAAGAACAATAAAGACGAAAAATACCAGCTTTTCAAGACATATAAGATTTGCGCGATGGCGGGGACGCTGGGCCCAAAACGGATGGCGGGCGACTACCAGGTCCCTGAGGGTTTTTATTATATCAACGAGTTCAATCCAAAGAGCGAATATCATCTGTCGCTTGGACTGAATTATCCCAATGCCTCCGACCATATCCTGAGCGACAGCATACAGCCGGGCGGGGATATCTATATTCATGGGAGCTGCGTCACGACCGGCTGTATTCCGATCACCGATGCCCAGATCGAAGAGTTATATGTGCTGGCGGTACACGCCAAGGACCTTGGGGAGGATTTCATCCCGGTGCATATCTTCCCGGTGAACTTTTCCAATCCGCGGAGCGTAGACTATCTCAACAAATATCTCCAGACTTTTTCAGAATATTCGCCATTTGCCCTCCGGCTGCGTAGCGCCTATAACTATTTTGAGAAATACCGGGAAGTTCCTTTTGTGATGGTCAATGGGAAAGGCGAATACGTGTCGGAGGATGCTGCCCAGGCGGAAGCGCTGGTGAAGGTGCCGAACCTTGAGCCGGTGGCTCCGGCGGTGCGAAAGAAGCCGGTGCGGATGCGGCCGGAGCGGGTCAATCCGATCGCGGATAACGAGCTGGCTACGGCGGTGGACAAGCTGCCGGAATTTCCTGGCGGCAATAGTGCGTTCCAGGTTTTTCTAAATAAGCTAAGCAAGGAGAGTGTCAAGGATCTTGCGGGGCAGAGCAAGGCTTTTGTGATGGTCGAGTATGTGATCGACTCGACGGGTAAGGCGGTCTATGCGAAGGCGATCCGCGGGGGGAATGAGGCGATGAATGAGAAGATCGAAGATGCTTTCCTGGCGATGCCGCAATGGGCGCCGGCGACCCACTCCGGGGCGCGTGTCGCGATGAAACTGAAGCAGACCGTAATGGTTGGGGCAGACTAAAGGGCCCGGAGAAGGCAACCTACTTCATTAATATTTGCACTGTCTCTTTAGTTTGCTGCCGCAACACTTCAATCCGCCCTGAGGTGTGTTGTTCCAACACTTCGTCGTTGTAATGCCGGATCGTCAGCAGGGTCAGCCCCCGTTCCACCTGTACTTCAAAGAATTCTGCTGCCGCGAGCGCCAGTCGCTCGATCTTGTCGACCCTGTCATCCAGGCAGACCTGGAGGGTGACGGCCCCGGTTTGGATCAGGTTGGGCTTGATCCGGATGCGGCCGAACAGGTGGTAAAGCGGTTCCGCTCCCGTTTCACCCACAAAAGAAAAATCCTTTGAATGCAGGTGCAGAAGAACCTGACCTTGTTTCAGCACGATGATCGGGGGAAGGCCTTTGGGAGAGCGGTTATGGATGACCGTTCCCGGGAGGGAAGGATCGAGAAAGCATTTAACATAAAGGGGGATGCCATTATTTTGAAGCGGTTTAATGGTCTTGGGGTGAATGACCTGCGCTCCATAATAAGCCATTTCAATGACCTCGTCATAGTTCAGTTCGGCGATGATGACGGCATCGGGGAATTGTTTGGGATCCGCATTCATGACGCCTTCGACGTCTTTCCAGATCGTCAGGCTTTCAGCGGCCGTCATGGCGGCAAAGACGGCTGCCGTATAGTCACTTCCCTCGCGGCCAAGCGTTGTGCTTTCGTTGTCGGAGGTTGCGCCGATGAATCCCTGCGTCACGACCATCTTTTCGGTTTGAAAAAGGGGCAGGAGCTGATCGCGGGCTTGTTGTTCGGAATAGTCCCAGTCGATGGCGGCGTCGCGGAAATTGGAGTCGGTGCGCAAGATATCACGGACGTCGATCCAATGGTTGCCGATCCCGGATTCGGCGAGATATGCGCTGACGATCGAGGTAGAAAGCAGTTCGCCGACGCAGACGATCTGGTCGTAGTAGTAGTCATAGTCTCTCACGGGTTTGTCGTGGAGCAGCCATTCGATCTCGGTGAAGAAGTCTTTCAATTGAGCCTCGGCAGGCAGATAGTTGTGCACCAACAGGTATTTAGCGGTAGTCAGGTGAGTATCCCTGATCTGTGCGAATAGGCGGAGTGCTTCCTCCCGGGACCCACTATAAAAGGCTTCCGCTACTTTCTCCAGGGCGTTGGTGGTCTTTCCCATTGCCGATACAACGACGATCAGGGGTTCATCCGGGTACGAACGGAGGATGGAGGCAAGTCGCTGGATACGTTCCACACTGTTAACGCTTGCCCCGCCGAATTTGAAAATTTTCATTGCGCAAATATAATGATATCGGCCGACCCCCTTACTTTTGCGGGTAAACGGGAAGGTCATATGAATATCAATCGGAAAGTCCTTACGCTCGACGAATTCACGCTTCAGCAGTTGCGCATGATCCCCAATGCCACCGGGGAATTGAGCAATCTGCTCAGAGATATCGGTTTGGCCGCCAAGCGGGTGAATGTAGAGGTCAATAAAGCGGGGTTGGTGGACATCCTGGGCGACGCCGGATCGGTTAATGTGCAGGGGGAGGATGTCAAGAAGCTGGATGTCTATGCCAACAACCAGCTGATGGGGGTCTTGCGTCATGGGATAAGCTGCGCGGGTATAGGCAGTGAGGAACTGGATGACTTTGTCGTCTTCGACGATGAGATCAGCAATAACTCGAAATATGTTTGCCTGTTCGATCCGCTGGACGGAAGCGGCAATATCGACGTCAATGTTTCTATTGGAACGATATTCGGCGTTTATCGCCGGGTCAGCGAGCGCGGCGGCCCTTGCCGGCGGGAGGACTTCCTGCAGCCGGGGCACAAACAGGTTGCAGCCGGCTATATCATTTACGGATCGTCGACGATGATGGTTTATGCGACGCGGCGTGGAGTTAACGGATTTACGCTGGATCCGTCGATCGGAGAGTTTACGCTAAGCCATCCTAATATCAAATGCCCGGAGTCGGGAAAGATCTATTCGGTCAATCATGGGAATTTTTTTCAATACGATGACAAGGTAAAAGCGTATATAGACGCCTGTCAGAAAAAGAACAAGGACAACGGTGGCCCTTATACGCAACGTTATATCGGGTCGATGGTCTCTGATGTCCATCGCAACCTGATCAAGGGAGGGATCTTTATGTATCCTGCGACTGTCAGCCGCCCAAAGGGAAAGCTGCGGTTGTTATATGAATGTAACCCGTTTGCCTTCATCGTGGAGGTGGCCGGCGGCAAGGCGACAGACGGGCGGCAGCGGATCCTGGACCTCCAACCTGCGGAGCTTCACCAGCGCAGCCCGTTCTTTATCGGCAGCCGGCTAATGATGGAGGAGCTCGAGACCTATCTTAACAAGGGGTAGGGAGAAGCTGGCACGATACGTGTTGTTTACGCGGGGTAATATGCTATCCCGAACTATTTCTTTTCTTTTGATTTTTGGGTGGTTAGTGTTGGGAATTACGTCAAAGAAGGCTATTGCCGGACCACCTTCCTCAACTGCCAACATTTCCCGGGAGATACTATATTATGTCAATGAATTTCGCCGGTCGAAGGGCCTCCCGGCCTTGAAGGCCAATTCCTATATCTCGTCCGTCGCGCTCGGTCACAGCCGCGATATGCTGACTGGCAAGAGCCCTTTTGGCCATGACGGGTTCCGGCAGCGGATCGACAGGATCAGCGGGAAGCTGGGGCGGCTTCATGTGGCGGCGGAGAATGTAGCTTCTGGTCCCATGGGTGCCAGGGAAGTGGTGGACGGCTGGCTTCACAGTCCGGGTCATCGCCGCAATATCATGGGTGATTTCCAGCTGACCGGGATCGGGGTGGCGGAAGCGGCAAATGGGATGATCTATTTTACCCAAATTTTTGTGCGTTAAGGGTGAATATCTGTGGATGGCTATGCGCGGCTTTTCCGTATTTTTATGGCATGACAGAAAAGATCATTATTTCCGTCAGTCAGCTGACCAAGAACTATGGCAATTTTCAAGCGGTTAAAGGGATCAGCTTCGAGGTCCGGGAGGGGGAGATCTTTGGGCTGCTTGGGCCGAATGGCGCGGGTAAATCAACGACCCTGGAGATTATTGAAACATTACGGCAGAAGACCAGCGGCAAGGTTGTGGTTGACGGATTGGATCTCGATAAGGAACCTGGCGAGATCAAAAAGATCATCGGTGTGCAGCTGCAAACTTCCGGTTATTATCCCGGGCTTACCCTGACGGAACTTATCGAACTTTTTGGCGGGCTCTACAATCAGCCGGTCAGGCCGCTGGACCTGCTGGATACGGTCAATCTCCGGGACAAGGCCAAATCCAAATATAAGGAGCTGAGCGGCGGCCAGAAACAGCGGTTCTCGATCGCCACGACGCTGATCAACCAGCCGCGGATCATCTTCCTGGATGAACCTACTACCGGTCTCGACCCGCAGGCGCGGCGCAATTTGTGGGAATTGATCCTACGCATCCGGGAGAGGGGCACGACGGTCATTATTACTACTCATTACATGGATGAGGCGGAAGTATTGTGCGACCGGGTGGCGATCATCGATTCAGGCAACATAATTGCGCTGGAGACGCCGGACAGGCTCATAGACATCCTGGTGGCGACGGGATTTGAACGGCCGAAGGAAATGAAGGCGGCCAACCTGGAAGATGTATTCATCCATCTGACCGGGCATGCTTTGCGACCGGAACACTGAATACCAAAACCATGAATATAACGTCTGCAGATCTCCGCTATCCCATCGGGCATTATCAGGCCCGGCCTTTTTCCACCCAACAGAAGGAGGAGTGGCTCAATGACATCAAATTCCTGCCGCAATTGTTGGAAAATGCCGTCATCAACCTGGATGAGGCGCAGCTGCAAACGCCCTATCGCGACGAGGGCTGGACGGTGCAACAACTCGTGCATCATGTCGCGGACAGTCATATGAATGCATACTGCCGGTTCAAGCTGGGGCTTACGGAAGATCGCCCGGCCATTCGCCCTTATGACCAGGCCGCATGGGCGATGCTTAGCGACTCTGCGAAAATACCGATCAATATCTCGCTGACCCTGCTGTATGCGCTGCATACCCGCTGGTACTCACTGATCAGCGACATGGAGCTGCGGGATTGGGAGCGGGTCATTTTTCATCCCGAGCATCAGAAAGAGATGACCTTATGGTATCTACTGGGGATGTATGCCTGGCATGGCAAACACCATGTAGCGCATATCACCGGGTTGCGCGAACGAAACAAATGGTGATGGAGAAAATGAAAGACCTGCGCTGGAAGATCCTGGCTTCCAAATACCTTTTTACCGACAATTGGCTTACGCTTCGTGCCGATACCTGCGAGACACCATCGGGTAAGATAGTAACACCCTATTATGTCTATGAATTTCCCGATTGGGTGATGGCGGTGGCGGTCACCACGGATGGGCGATTCATCCTGGAGAGACAATACCGGCATGCGCTTGGGGTAACGAGCATCGAGTTACCGGGGGGCTGTGTGGACAAGACGGATGTGTCGCTGGAAGCCGCCCTGCGGCGCGAATTGCTGGAAGAGACCGGCTATGCATTTGAATCGGTCGAATCTCTGGGCAAGGTCTGCGCCAATCCGTCCACGAACAGCAACTGGGCGCACTTGTACCTGGCGACGGGAGGGCGGCTGGAAGCGCAGCAGAACCTGGACCCGAATGAGGAGATCGAGGTGTGTCTTTATACTTTTGATGAGCTAAAGCTGCTCCTGCACGAGAATGGCGTGGTGCAAAGCATGCATATGGCGGCCTTTTTCTATGCTTTTCAGCGGCTGGGATATTTCTCCTTGTGACGGTCAGACCTCCGCGACGACGAACACGCTACCGCAGACGACGATGAGGTCTTTGGGTCTGGCCCGGGTTTTAGCGGCTTGAAGGGCTTCTGCGACGGTGGGGTAGGAGAGACCTTTTAGTCCTGCCGCGGCGGCTGCTGCTTTGGCCAGATCGGCTTCCGGCATGGCACGGGGGATCGGCGCCCGGGTGAAATAGTAATTTGCCTGTTTGGGTAGGAGGTTTAAGATCTTGTCGATCGCTTTATCTTTTACCATTCCCAGGACGATATGCAGCTCTTCATGGTCGGTGACCTCGATTTGCCGAAGCAATTGGCGGATGCCGTCTTCGTTGTGCGCTACATCGAGAACGATGTCAGGGTGTTCCTGGATGATCTCCCAGCGGCCATGGAGGCCGGTGAGGCGTTTGACCTGCCGTAAAGCGCGGTGGACAACGGATGGCTCCAGCTTCCAGCCCCGGCCTCTCAGCATATGTACGGCTTCCAGCACGGTCAGGAGGTTACGCGTTTGGTATATTCCGGCAAGGTCAAGGGTATACCAATCTACTTCATCGGCCACGGGAGTGGTGGCGATCTCGACATCCAGTGTATGACGGCCGTATTTCCAGTCGGTGACATAGCGGTGCTGATCTGCGAAGGTAAGAGGGGCGTTCTCATTTTTGGCTTTTTGTTCGAAGACAGCTGCGGTTTCGGGTTGATATTCACCCAGGACGACGGGGATATTATGTTTGATAATGCCGGCCTTTTCCCCTGCGATGGCGGGAAGCGTATTGCCCAGCAGGTTCATGTGGTCGTAGCTGATATTGGTGATGACCGAGAGATCGGGTGTGATGATATTCGTACTGTCGAGGCGGCCGCCGAGACCGACTTCGACGATAGCGATATCGACGTGGTTACGTGCGAAGTAGTCGAAAGCCATCGCGACCGTCACCTCGAAGAAGGAGGGGTCGATGGTCTCTGAAATCGGGCGAATGCGATCGACAAATTCGCAGACGGCGGCTTCTTCGATCATTTTCCCGTTGATTCTGATGCGTTCCCGGAAATCTTTCAGATGGGGCGACGTATACAGGCCGGTTTTGTAACCGGCTTCCTGGAAGATGGCGGCGAGCATGTGGCTCGTGGAGCCCTTGCCGTTTGTGCCGGCGATATGAACGGATCGGAAGCGGCGTTCGGGGTTGCCGATGGATTCGGTGAGCAGGAGGGTATTTGTAAGGTCCGCACGGTAGGCGGCGGCGCCGATCCGGCTGTACATGGGTAGTTTACTGAGAAGGTAATCCAGAGTTTGCGGGTAATTCATCATTGGACCGCAAAGATAGAACGCTTTGTCTAATTGAGTTTGAAGTTCATCTGGACGGGTGCGACCGCTTCGTTGCCGGCCACAAATTTCATCGTTTTGATCTTGCGGATGGCGATGTCGATATCGTGTTGGTTGGTTAAGGTGGATCCTAACAATCTATACTCTGCATCGGTGACATTTCCATTTTGATCAACGTGAACGGTGAGCATGATTACGCCTTTCTCGTTAAAGTCGTCAGTGAGGGTCGGCCAGCGGACCACTCCGCGGTTTTTGAGGCTGCCCATCGCCACGATTCCGCCATTCCCATGCCCGCCGCCGGTATAGTTGTTGGAGTTGGGATCACCGCCGGGTGAGCCCTGGTCACCACGGCCGCCTGCGATACCCTGGCTGCCGCGGGGTTTAAAGTCGTCGGCTCCATTGCCGCCATTGCCGGTGCCGCTCACGGTGCCCATGAGGGCCTTGGGGTGGCGAACGACGGGTTTCACAGGCTCCGGCTCGGCTTGCCTGACGGGTTTCGAAACCTTTTTGGCGACAGTTTTATCGGGAAGTTTGGTGGCATCGGGTTTGGTGACAGCCGGTTTTTTGATGACGGGGGCTTCTTCCTTATTGTTGTCATCGGTCTCGACGTTTTTGACGGGTTCCTTTTCCACAATGGCCTGTTTGGGCGGGGTGTATTTTTCCTTGTCTTCCGCCGCAGGTTTGCCCGGCAGGTAGGGTTGGTCGGTGCCCATCCCCTTGTCGCTGTTGCCGAGGTTAACTTCGATCCCTTCCTCCACCGGCGGCGGAGCCTCGACCGGGAGGGTCCAGCTGGCGTAGAGCAAAATAATCAGCAGCAGGGTGCAGAAGACCGCTGTATAGCCAGTAGCTTTAAGATTCTTTTGGGATTCGAAGGTGTCTGCCATAGAGATCAATTCGTCTGCCGCGAATTTACCAAATTATTAGGGATAAACGCCATTGGCCCTGCTCGAATTGCCCTTGCTACCCATCATAAAACGTTAATTTTTTGAGGTTTTTCCCTTGCTCCTGCCATAGCGTATCGGATAGTGGACGTCGTATGCGGTTTCGTAGCCGGCATTTGCTATGAAGGCCTTCCGACGGTTGCGTTCTTTCCTTTGGATGAGATATATGGCAGTGCCGGCGAGGACAGCGCTGAGGGCTGCTATGGTGATCACGTGTTTCTTTTTCATATCTACGGGTGTTGCAATTGGGATGCCAAAGTCTTATCCGAGCCGGTAGTAGACCCAGTCGGGTATCCGGCGGAAGAGTTGGGCAATGATCCACCACCGGCGGGTGATGTAGGCGATGCGGCGTTTGTTTTCGATCGCCCGGATGATCTGGCGGGCGGCTTTTTGCGGCGGTGCGACCCAGAAGGCTACAGGGCCTTTTGCCATTTTCGTATCGACATAGCCCGGCTGGATATCGGTGATAAAGAGCGGGATCTTCTTTTTCCGGGCTTTGATGTAGAGTCCCTCGAAGTAGGTGCTTTGGAAGGACTTGGCGGCGCTATACGCGGGGGAGTGACGGTTGCCGCGAATGCCGGCGATGGAGGAGACGGTAACGAGATGCCCATATCCTTGTTGGATGAAATAGTGCCACCCGAAATGGATCGCGACGAGAAAGGCGTTGACGTTAATGTCGACGGTTGGTTTGTCGATGTTCCAGTCGAGGTCATCGGAGAGGTCGCCCCAGCCCGCATTGAAGATGAAGAGGTCGAGGCCGCCGAGTTTTTTCGTCAGGTTCTCCAGTTGTCGGTCGGCGTCAGGGGCGGTCGCGTCATAGCAAGCGGATATAATGCGGTCGGGGAACTCGAGGTGAAGGCTATCGAGAAGCTCCTGTCTCCGGCCGGTGGCGCCGACTTTATGACCGGCTATGGCATAGAGACGGGCCAGCTCGCGGCCGATCCCGCTGGTAGCACCGATAATGAGTATTTTTTGCATGCGGATGGGGAGGTGGGATGAGCGGTTTCGGTCGTTAATGCGCAAAATCCGCTTCGTAGCGGCCGCGGATGCGTTCCATCGGCGGATTGAAATAGCCGAACCGGACAGCGGGAAATTCTTCGCGGATAAGCTCCATCAGTTGGCGGACGCCCATAAATTCGCCGGTCTCCGTGACACCTATTTTGCCAAGGTACCAATCGGGGTCGATATTGAAATTACGCCATTGGATCATGGTCAGGCCGGTCTCGCGGATCAGGCGGCGCAACGCTTCGTATTCCTCCACGCTATCGGTCATGCCGGGGAAAACAAAATAGTTGATGGAAGCCCATCCGCCAAAGCTGCGGACGATTTTCAGGCTTTCGACAATATCTTCGAACGTATAGTTGTTGGGGCGGTAATAAGCGGTGTAGACGGATGAACGGGCAGAGTTGAGGCTTACTCGGATGGAGTCCAGGCCGGCTTCGCAAAGCGCTTGAACGGCTTCGGGCCTGCTGCCGTTGGTATTGATGTTGATACTGCCCCGACCGGTGTGGCGGCGCATGGTGAGGATGGCTTCGCGAAGGGTTTCCCACATCAGCAGCGGCTCACCTTCACAGCCTTGGCCGAAGCTGACGATCGGGAAAGGCGCGGTTTGCAGATGGGGGACGGTGAATTCGACGATCTCTTCGGCGGTCGGTTTGAAAGTCAGGCGGTCTTGCGTTGAAGGTATCGTCTCTTCCTGTGGCTGGAAGGAAATGCAACCGATACAGTTGGCATTGCAGGCCGGTGATGAGGGGACGGGGCATTCCCAGCGGCCCATGAAATAGTTGCGGGCGGCAGGGCAATGATATGTCAGGCAGCAATTGCCCGCGAGATGCTTAATCAGCCGGTTGTGAGGGTAAGCTTTGAGGAGTGTCGAGACGCCCGCGTTGATAATATCCCAGTCGTAACCGGCGTAGTCCTGGCGGATGTCCTGTTCGATCCGGACTGCCGGGACGTAAAACTTCGAATCCTTCCAGCCTGCGGCGGTATAGCAGAACAGCGGCAGGGTGGGAGCGTTCTCCTCTGTCTCGTAGGCGGCAAGATAAAGCCCGGTATGTGCGGGGGGAATAAAGGCGGCAACGGCCCAGCCTTTTTCGCAAAGGCGCATCTGTCCCGACAGGACGTCGATGCCGATACCTCTTCTGCCTGGAAGCTCATAAAGTGAACCACCCTCCGGCAGCTCGATCCAGTCTTCAGCGGGGACGGGCAATGCGTCCCAGCCGCTGCGGCCGGTTACATAGAGTGAGGTGTCTTCGAAGATATTCCCTTTTCCGTCGGAGTATAAAATAAATGGCGATGAATGCATCAGATCTGCAAAATTCGTGAATTTGTTCGAGTTCTACGAATTCAAGATTGTAAGGCAGGCCGGCTAGCCGGTCGCCAGGCGTTCCCGGCACCAGGCGTTGAATTCTTCCTCGTCCACCTCATCGTCGTCATCGTCCTCGGCTACTTCTTGCTGAAAAAGACGGTTATTCTTGAAATCGAGTGTAAGGAGACCATGCCGGAGTACCACATTGTTAAAGACCGACCAGTCATACCGCCGGCGGATCAGGGTATTGACGACAACCCGGTCGAGGTCGAATCCGATCTCAAGGGGGCGTTTACTCTGGTGTTCCAGGAAGGCCAGCACACCGAACACGAGGCTAACCCAGCCAAATACGGGCATCATCAGCCAGCCGAATGCTGCCAGCATAAGCAGGAATCTGTAAGCCACCGGTTTTCTACCGCGACGGGCGGCCGTTGCGTTATAGGTCAATCCCGCAAGGATGAGCGCACCCATCAGGTAATAGTAGTAGTGCGCGACATCGGTCATGAGGGGCGTCAGGATGAAAATAATGGCAGAGCAAAAACAGAGCAGGATGCTTAGGAGGTCGATCGGCTTTTCGCTGTTCTTCCTTAGAATGACTACGTATTGAAACTTCATGACTGTTCAGGCGTTATTGGCGATCAGCAAATTACAAAGTTTCCACAAAACGCGGGCCCCGACATTGGAGTCCCATTCCGTCTCGGCGACGCCGATCTCGACCAGGTCAAAGCCTATGAATTTGCGGCCGCTGCGGATGATCTGGCGCAGCAGGTAGAAGATCTGTTCGGTCTCGAAACCGCCGGGCACCGGAGTCCCGGTGTGGGGGCACAGCTTCGGATCCAACCCGTCGATATCGAAGCTCACGTATACTTTCTCCGGCAGATGGCTCACGATCTCATCGGCGATCTGTTTCCAGCTTTGCCCTTCGAATATCCGTTCCTTTATTTCCTTGTCAAAATAGGTAATCACCTGATGGTTGCTGTTCCGGACGTATTCCCATTCCTCCAGGCAGTAGTCCCGAACCCCGATCTGGACAAGTTTCTTCAGCTCCGGCGTTTCCTGCAGGGCGTTATACATTACACTGGCGTGGCTATAGACGAAGTTTTCGTAGGAATTTCGCAGGTCGCAATGGGCGTCGATCTGCAGGATGCCAAAATCACCGTGTTTTTCGGCGATGGCCTTGAAATAGCCGAGCGGCGTACTGTGGTCTCCGCCAAGAAGGGCGACAAGCTTGCCGTCATTCAGCAATGTCCGGGTCTGATCATATACCCAGTGGTTCAGGAATGCGCTGCCTTCGTTGATCTCTTTTAGCGATTTGCACATAAAACTGTTCTTCTCCACCATCTCGCCTTTGGAAGTATAGTTGATGTAGAGTTCGGCTTCTTTTCGGAGGTAGTCGCTTTTCATCAGGATCTTTTTGTCGGTCTGGCGCATATAGATGCCTTTTCGCCACGCGTCGTCTGTTTCCAAGTCGAAGAGGTCCACCTGCATGCTGGCATGAAAGACGTGTTCAGCGGCTCGGGCGGTGCCGGCGCCGTAGCTGACGGTCACTTCCCAGGGGATCGGCAGGATGACGAGCCGTGCTTCTTCCTCAGTGAAAGGCAGGCCGAAGATGTTGTTCCTCGGGTTACTGGGTCCGTTGGGATTGAATTTGGATAGATCTGTCATATATAATCTGGCGGTGACTTTGTTGGGGGACGCAAAGTTAGGCTGGTTGGCGAAGATGGCAAAATGCGGGATGTGGTATGTCGTGTATTTTGTTTGCTTACTTACTGGTAAGTAAGTATTTTTGAATCTTGGCGTATAGGTAACTATCATATTATGAAAAGAGTAGTTGTCACAGGCCTCGGGGCGGTCACTCCGCTGGGGAACGATCCGGCGAGCTTTTGGGAGGGTCTTGTAGCCGGGCGCAGCGGCGCCGGACCGATCACGCATTTCGATCCGACGCTGTTCAAAACGCGTTTTGCCTGCGAGGTGCGGGGTTTCGAACCCGGCGGGGTGCTGGACCGGAGTGAGCTAAAGCGCACCGATCTATTCACGCAATACGCTCTTGTCGCGGCGGATCAGGCGATAAAGGATTCCGGGCTGGATATCCCGTCGATGGATCCTTTCGATATAGGGGTGATCATGGGTTCAGGTCAGGGGGGGATGGAGACGTTCGAGCAGCAGGTGGAGGAGTATGCGAAGGGGGATGGGACGCCGCGGTTCAGCCCGTTCTTCGTTCCCAAGCTGATCTCCAATATGGCGCCGGGGCTGATCTCCATGAAGTACCGCCTGATGGGAATCAATTATGCCACTGTATCGGCATGTTCCACATCTAATACGGCCCTGATGGATGCGCTGAATTATATCCGGCTGGGGAAAGCGAAGGTTATCGTCGCCGGCGGTTCAGAGGCGCCCGTGACAGAGGCCAGCATCGGCGGCTTCAACAGCATGAAGGCGTTGTCTACGCAAAACGATGATCCTAAGGCGGCTTCGCGTCCTTTCGATATTGACCGGGATGGTTTTGTGATGGGAGAGGGCGCCGGGGTGCTGATCCTGGAAGAGTATGACCATGCGAAAGCCCGCGGCGCGCATATTTACGCCGAGCTGGCCGGTGCGGCCATGACCGCGGACGCTTATCATATGACGGCGCCGCACCCGGAAGGGGCCGGGGCGCTGAGGGCCATGCAGGGAGCGCTACAGGATGCGGGTTTGAATAAGGATGACGTGGATTATCTCAATGTACATGCTACTTCCACTCCCGTGGGGGATTTAAGCGAAATCCAGGCGGTAACGCGGCTTTTCGGACCATCGCCCGATCGATTGATGATCAGCGCTACCAAGTCCATGACGGGACATTTGCTGGGCGCCGCCGGGGCCATCGAAGCCATTGCCTGCCTCTATGCGATCCGGGAAGGGGTCATTCCGCCGACAATCAATACGCGGCAGCTGGACCCGGCCATTCCGCCCGGGCTGAATATCCTTCTGGGCAATGCCAGGGAACGGCGGGTCGATGTTGCGATGAGCAATACGTTTGGGTTTGGCGGGCATAATGGGATCGTCGTATTCAAAAAAGTATAGGCGGCGGGGTCGGGACGAAGAAAGTCGCCCATTTTGACGTAGTTTTACACTCTGTTATGAAGAAATCACACATCGTTATATTGATCCTGATCCTGGCATCGGTCGCAGTGCTGATCAGCTTCGCCGGGAATCTGTCCACCTATGAGACGATCGCTTCCGCCAGGCAGAAGGCGGGTAAGACCGTGACGATCATCGCCCGCATTGACAAACGGCAACCGATCGAATACGATCCCAAAAGAGACCCCAACTACCTGAGCTTTCAGATCACGGATACGCTGGGCAATACCGCCAGGGTTGTCTATCACTCGGAGAAGCCTTACGACCTTGAGAAGGCGGAGCGGATCACGCTGAAAGGGAAGATGGAAGGCGATGTATTCAATGTTGCCAACGGCGGCATCCTGCTAAAATGCCCATCCAAGTACAAAGACGATCCGAATAGCAATCAGAAGGCGTTAAGCCAAAATTAAAATCCTGCCATGCAATTCATCGGCGAACATCTTCTGCCCGGGAAAATCGGGCATTTCTTTGCGTTGCTTTTTTTCAGTGCTTCTCTTGTCGCCGTTATCGCTTACTTCAAGGCGGCGAATGCGAAGACGCGGGAGGAGGAGAAGGATTGGCGGCGGCTGGCGAGACGGGCTTTTCTCATCGATGTCGTCTCGGTGTTCGCGGTTTTTGGGACGATTGTCTATATTATTGCCAATCACCTTTTCGAATATAATTTCGCCTGGGAGCATTCCAGTCGTTCCATGCCGTTGCAATACCTGTTGTCCTGTATCTGGGAAGCGCAGGAGGGCAGCTTTCTCCTGTGGACGATCTGGGTCTGTATACTTGGGTTAATCCTGATCCGTAAGGCCGGCAAATGGGAAAGCCCGGTCATGACGGTGATCAGCTTTACGCATCTCTCCCTGGCCACGATGATCATGGGTTTATATTTCTTTGGCAATAAGGTAGGCTTCAATCCTTTTATCCTGGTACGGCAGATGGATTTTGCCGCCAATGCGCCGATCTTCAGCCGTGCTGATTACATGAATATTCCGCAGATGCAGGATGGACAGGGGCTAAATGCGTTGCTACAGAACTATTGGATGGTGATCCACCCGCCCGTCCTTTTTCTCGGCTTCTCTTCGACCGTCGTGCCTTTCGCCTATGCGATCGCCGGGTTGTGGAAGCGGCAGTGGGATTGGACCCGGGCGGCGCTGCCCTGGACCCTCTTCTCCGCCTGTATACTCGGCACGGGGATCATGATGGGGGCGGCCTGGGCCTATGAGGCGCTGAGCTTTGGCGGATACTGGGCATGGGACCCGGTGGAGAACGCTTCGCTGGTACCCTGGCTGGTGATGATCGCCGGGCTGCATACGATGGTGGTCTACAATGCCACCGGGCATTCCCTGCGGGCGACCCATTTCTTCCTGATCACGCAGTTCATCCTCGTGCTCTATTCGACCTTCCTCACGCGGAGCGGCATCCTTGGCGATACCTCAGTGCATGCGTTTGTGGATTCCGGAATGAATGTGCAGTTGGCCATGTTCGTCTTCATCTTTCTCTTCCCGGCATATGGACTATTTGTTGCCCGGTATGGGAAGATACCGCATATCGTCAAAGAGGAGGCTACGGGTTCCCGTGAGTTCTGGATGTTCATCGGATCGCTGGTGCTGTTCCTTTCGGCGTTGTTTGTGATCGGGTCGACTTCATTGCCGGTATTCAACCTGGTGACGAACAAGAAAGTTGCGATCGGAGATGACGCTCTTTTCGCCTATAACCGGATCGAGATCTTCATTGCGGTGCTGATCGGGCTGCTGACGGCGGTGACGCAGTACCTGAAATACAAAGGGACGAGTTGGACCTATTTATGGAAAAAGATCTGGCTGCCGACCACGGTGGCGTTGGTGGTCTCCGTACTGATCAGCCTCTTCGGCGGCATCCACTATGACAAATACGGCGCCGGATTCCTTGCGGCCATCCATCTGGCCCTGTTTGCGGCGATATATTCCGTGGTAGCCAATGCTGCGTATATCCGCACGGGGCTTAACGGAAAGCTGCGGGCTGCCGGGCCCTCCATCGCACATGCCGGCTTCGGACTGATGCTGGTGGGCATCCTCTTATCTTCGGCCAAAAAGAGCGTTCTGTCTATCAATACCACGGGCATTTTTCTTCCTTTCAGCCCGGAGTCCAAGCAGGATCCGATGGAGAATCTCACCCTCTTAAAAGGCGTTCCCACCGATATGGGGGTTTATACCGCGACTTATGTGAACAGTGATTCTGTTAACACACGCAGCAAGATCACTTACTATCAAATCCACTTTGATAAGAAAGGCAGTAAGGAGCAATTCGACCTTTACCCCAACTACATCATGTCCACGAAGGGCGGAGGCGAGACCGCGCCCAACCCGGACAAATACCATTACTGGAACAAGGATATCTTCGCCTATATCAGCGCCACCGATAACCCGGACAAAAGCGGGGATACGGCGCAATTCAGGCCTTCGGAACCTCTTGCGCCCGGGGATACGGCATATTTCTCAAAAGGGTATATGGTGCTGGATTCCGTGATGGTCAATCCCAACAATGGAAGATTCCATTTTGCGCCTACCGATACGGCTCTCGTGGCCAAAGTGTCGGTGATCACGCGGGACAGTATGCGCTATGTTGCTTACCCGGCGCTGTATGTGAATGACGGCAACTGGCGGTTCGCGAATGACACGGTATTTGCGCAAAACCTGGCTTTGCAGTTCGACAAGGTGGAAGGAAGGAAGGTCGAGCTGGGCATTAAAGAGTCTTCGCAGATGGTGCCCTTCGTTGCGCTCAAAGTGCTGGAGTTCCCACAGATAAGCATCCTTTGGATTGGAATGATTATCATGATCATCGGCTTTGTGATCAGCATCATGTGGCGGCGCCGTCAGAACGCGCTCACTGTGAGCCGTTGACGGCCAAAGATTTAGAACCGGGCGACGTCCGGTCCAGCAATTCATTGAAAATTAACAATCAAAAGTCGGTCCGGCAGGTTACCAAGTGCCGTTCCACTGTATTAATTGGAAAGGTTTTATTAACTTTAAGACCGGTTATGCGCCATTTTGCCCTGAAATATCTGATCCTGATGACCGTGCCCCTGATGGCCGCGGCATGTGCATCGGCGCAACAGTCGGTCCCTTCGGCACATCCGGTTGGAGATTCTGCAAAAAGACCCGCCGTTGCCGATACGGCTCCCTTACCACCGGATGTGGTCCGTCCGGTTTACGGTCCATACGACACGATCATTGTTTCCGCGCAGGTTTACGACCATGAACTGTTGTCGGCGAAGATGATGCCGTATACCTGGGTGACGGCGCCGATGACGCCGGCAATGCGACGCAGGTTTGAGGAGTGGACGCGCTTAAGGAATGCGGTTTATGTCACCTATCCTTACGCGCGAAAGGCGGGGGTGATCATCAACGATATCAATACGAAGATGGCGTTGCTGGGTACGGAGAAGGAGCGGAAGGCTTATCTGCAGTCACGCGAGAAGGAGTTGCGGAAAGAATTCACCGACCCGCTAGAGCAGATGTCGATCTATCAGGGAAAGATCCTGATGAAGCTGATCAACCGGCAGACGGGGAATAGCTGTTACGAATTGATCAAGGAATATAAGGGCGGGCTATCCGCCCGTGTCTATCAGACGGTAGCTTTCTTCTTCAGCACCAGTCTCAAGCAACCTTATGATGCCAAGGGGGACGACCAGGCAGTTGAATCCATAGTTCAGGAGATAGAAAGGATGTATCGCGGATAACAACAGCCGGGATAACAACAGCCCGGATAACAACAGCCGGGATAACAACAGCCGGATTAGTTGTTGCCGAGATAGGTGACGTGCGCCGCAATGGCTACCCAGCGGCCTCTTCTTTTCTCATACACATCGAGGTAGTCGGTTTTTCCGGTGGTCTTTTTGTTGTTGTCTTCGGTCGTGAACACGGCGCGGGCGTGCACGAGGCCGATCGAACCGTGCAGACTGATCTCGACGGTGTCGACCTCGCAGGAAAGAAAATGCGGGCAAGTGATGAAACCGTTCAATACTTCTTGTTTGTTACGTCGCTGGCCGGAGGGATTGATCAGGATAAAATCGTCGGCGAAAATTTGACCGAGGCTGGCGGTGTCCCTTATTATGTATCCATGGATAAACCCTTCGTTAAGCGCTTTGAGGGCGGCTTCGTCGCTGGATTGACCGCGGGCGGCTATTGCACTCAGCAATAACAGGGCTGGTAAAAGCAATCTCATAGTTTGGCGATTTTTTCCAGGATGCCGGTGGTCGAGAACCCAGGGACAATAGGATTGATAACCACACGGCCTCCCCAGGACATGATCTCTTTTGCCCCTACGATCTCTTCCAGCGTATAGTCGCCGCCTTTGACGAGGACGTCGGGGCGGATGGCATTAATCAGGTCGAGCGGGGTGTCTTCATCGAAGAGCGTTACTGCATCAACCATCAGCAGGGCGGCCATGATGATGGAGCGCGAGTGTTGATCGTTAACGGGGCGCCCGGGACCTTTCAAACGTTGAGTCGACGCGTCGGAGTTGAGGCCGACGATGAGGAAGTCCGCTTCGCGGGCCGCGTCCGATAAAGAGGCGATATGACCCACATGGAGGACGTCAAAGCAGCCGTTCGTGAAGGCAACGGTCTTACCCAGCAGGCGCCACCGGTTCACCTGGTGGATCAGGCCGGAGCGGTCAAAGATCTTTTGCGATATGATCTGGGGTAATTTCATCTGTAGCGATTACAATTCGTTTCTTATTGATTCTCGGCAATAGAATAAAGCTCACGGTTCCAAACAGGATAAAGCTAAGAAATTGGCCGAACCAAAGCAACCAGCCGAGGGCCTGACCGTAGGGCAGGGCGGGGACATTATAAAAGGAAACGGTTTCGCGGACAAGTAAGGCATAAGCGCCGATACCCCCCGGCGAAACGATCATGCCGACGCTGCCCATGGCCAGGACGCTTAGGGCGTCTACGATGCTAAGGTTCCTGGTGGCGCTGATGGCGAAGAAGCCAACCCAGGTACTCAGCAGGTAGAGGCACCAGATGCCGACGGTATAGAAGAAGAACAGGGGTTTGTTCTTTATTGAACGCACGCTGGTGAGACCGTGCAAAATATTGATAATGATAGCTCTGACTTTACGTACAATTTGGGCCCACCGGCTGATCACCCACCGCCGCCGAACGATCACAAAGACTGTGATCAGCAGGGCTACCGCCAGCAGGATCCACCATTTCCAAGGCGAAGGGTGACTATTGCCGTTGCCCTGAAAAAGCGAACTGTTCGTGGTCAGGCTATGGATGACGTTGAATTGAAATAAAAATGTGAGTCCAAAAACGATGGCGAGGCAGACCACGTCAAATGCCCGCTCCGCGACGATCGTTCCCACCAACTTGTCGGCAGGTACTTTCTCATAGCGGGCGAGGATCGTGCATTTGACTACTTCGCCGAGACGGGGAGCGCCGAGGTTGACAAAGTAGCCGATCATGACACCGAGAAAGCAATTCATCCGCGAAGGCTCGTAACCCATCGGCTCTATGAGCTGTCGCCAGCGCAGAGCCCTTAGCCAGTGGCTTGCGAGGAGCAAGAGGAGTACCGGGATCAGCAGCCAGTAGTTGGCCTGGTCGAGCGCCTCTTTCAGCTGGGTCCAGCTTTTTCTGTCCATATCCTTCACGCTCAACCACACAAAAAACGCTGCCAAAGCAGCGAAAAAAGCGTATTGCAGCACGACCAGCATTCCTTTCTTCATAACAGGTACAAGTTACAGTTTATTTCCTTCCTGCGGAAAAACGATGGCCGGCTTAAAACGCTTAGCTTGATCAAATTCCATCTGTGCGTAGGAAATAACTATCACGATATCGCCGACTGCACCCATTCTTGCAGCGGGGCCATTGAGACAGCAGGTGCCGGATCCTCTTTTCCCGGTGATCAGGTAGGTCTCGATCCGCGAACCGTTATTGACGTTGACGATCTGCACTTTTTCATTTTCGATCATATTGGCGGCGTCCATAATGTCTTCATCCAAAGTGAGGCTGCCGACATAGTTCAAATTGGCTTCGGTGATTGTTATGCGGTGGACTTTCGATTTAAGAATTTCGATAATCATAGGGGCAAAGGTACTCTACAGAATCATATTATCGATCAACCGAACCTCTCCCTGAAAGGCTGCGATGAGCGCGACCATGGCAGCGCCGTTCATCGGATCGGATACTGGTTCCAGGGTGGCCGAGTCGGCAACTGAAATATAATCTATATGGAAATCAGCTTCTTTCAGGATAGCTCCCGCGGCGACAAGGGCCGTTGTGGGAACGACGCGAAACTGGCTACTCAGCAACAGCAACGCGCGGTATATGGCGGTGGCTTTGGCCCGCTGTGCGGGGTTGAGCCGCACGTTACGGCTGCTCATGGCGAGCCCGTCGGCTTCGCGGACGATGGGACAGCGATGCAACTGCACCGGAAGGCTCATCAGGGTCAGCAGGCGCTGGACGACCATGCATTGCTGGTAATCTTTTTGGCCCATGAAAAGGTGATCCGGGCGGACGATGCTGAGCAAGCGGAACATCACCTGGCAAACACCCTGAAAATGTCCCGGCCGGTATTTCCCTTCAAGCAGGGTCTCGAGGAGGCCGAGGTCATAGTGCTCGAGGTTGGCCGTCCCAGCGAGGTAGAGCTCGGAGACTGCGGGAAGAAAAAGCACGTCGACGCCGGCCGCTTCGAGTAAGGCAATATCTTTTTCCAGGGTTTTGGGGTATTTCTGGAAGTCTTTGGGATCATTGAATTGGGTCGGATTGACAAATATGCTGCAAACAGTGGTGTCCGTCTCCATTTTTGATATAGTGATAAGTGATATATGTCCCGGATGCAAGGCGCCCATCGTCGGTACGAAGCCGATGGATTTGCCGGAGGCGGTCTCCTGATTTAGCCATTTGGACAGGTCGGTGGATCGCTTAAATAAGATCATTTTTTGGGGTTTTAACCGTCGGAAGCGGCTACAGTGCCGATTTACAATAAAAAATGCTACCTTTGCAAACTATTTTGTGTTTGCTAATCAATCCGCCTTTGGCGGACCGAGAAAGCTCGACTCAACAATTATTGAATAAATAATGCTACAAAAAAAGCGAATTTTATTTATTGCCAACGAAATGTCGCCATATTTAGAGCTGACAGAATTTGCGGAGATCGTCAACAAGCTGGCAATTAAATCAAATGACAATGGATTTGAGGTGCGTTGCATAATGCCCAGGTTTGGGGTGGTGAATGAACGGAGGCATCGGCTTCATGAGGTAGTTCGGCTTTCAGGCATCAATGTATCGATCGACAATGACGACTACCCCCTGCAAATTAAGGTGGCATCCCTTCCGAACGCCCGGTTGCAAGTATATTTCCTGGACAATGAGGACCTTTTCAAGCGGAAGTTCATCTTTCATGATGAACAGGACAAGTGGTTCGAAGACAATGGCCTGCGCACTGTTTTCTACTGCAAGGGGGCGTTGGAGACGGTTAAGAAGTTCGGCTGGCCCCCTGACGTCATTCATTGCAGCGGCTGGATGACCGGCCTGATCCCGCTCTATCTTAAGACTGTTTATAAAAAAGAGCCCGTTTTTGCCCACAGCAAGTGCGTATTCACCATCGGGCAGCCCACCTTTAAGGAGAAACTGGGGCCGGACTTCCTGAAGCTGGCCAATATTCACGCTAATATTAAAGAAAAAGACCTGGAGCCTTATAAGGACGCAAACAATAATGCTCTTTTCCGGGGCGGGGCTACCTATGCCGATGCGATCAGTTTCGGCGCTGAGAAGGTCGACAAGAAACTGGTGGAGGAATTTGGCAAGACCCGCGGGAAGAAGGTGCTGTCTTTTAATGCAGAGTCCGATCTCACGGATTATTTACAACTGTATACTGATTTGAGCAAATAATGCGTTTATCGCCTATCTTTGCGCCCGTAAAGAAAAATCCATTGTTTTTCAATTAAATCCTCTTTTCTAAAATGCCTTATTTATTTACTTCCGAGAGCGTTTCTGAAGGGCACCCGGACAAGGTGGCCGATCAGATCTCCGATGCGTTGATCGACAATTTCCTCGCTTTTGACCCTCAATCCAAGGTAGCGTGTGAAACCCTGGTTACCACCGGTCAGGTGGTTCTCGCGGGGGAAGTGAAATCTAAGGCTTATCTCGATGTCCAGGAGATTGCCCGCGGGGTTATCCGCAAGATCGGCTATACCAAGAGCGAATATATGTTCGAGGCCAATTCCTGCGGCATTTTCTCCGCGATCCACGAACAATCTTCCGATATCAACCAGGGTGTCGACAGGAAGAAGAAGGAAGAGCAAGGCGCCGGGGACCAGGGGATGATGTTTGGTTACGCCAGCAACGAGACGGATGACTTTATGCCGCTTTCCCTTGACCTGGCGCACAAGATCCTGCAGGAGCTCGCGGCGCTTCGCCGGGAGGACAAGCAGATCAAATATCTGCGCCCCGATGCCAAGAGCCAGGTTACGCTGGAATACGATGATAACAACAAACCCGTGCGGTTAGATGCGATCGTTGTATCGACCCAGCACGACGATTTCGATACGGAGGCCAAGATGGCGGCAAAGATCAAGAAAGACATCATCGAAATACTTATACCCAGGGTAAAGGCCAAGTACAAAAAATATGCGCGGCTGTTTAACGATCAGATCAAATATCATATCAACCCTACCGGTAAGTTCGTGATCGGCGGTCCTCATGGCGACACCGGCCTGACCGGCCGGAAGATCATCGTTGACACCTATGGCGGAAAGGGCGCCCACGGCGGTGGCGCATTCAGCGGCAAGGACCCTTCCAAGGTTGACCGGTCCGCGGCTTATGCTACCCGGCATATCGCCAAGAACCTCGTTGCGGCCGGCGTAGCCGATGAGGTCTTAGTACAGGTATCCTATGCGATTGGCGTTGCCCAGCCCACCAGTATTAACGTTAATACCTACGGTACGGCCAAGGTGAAGCTGACGGACGGTCAGATCGCTAAAAAGGTCACGGAGCTGTTCGATATGCGGCCTTATTTTATCGAGACCCGGCTCAAGCTGCGGAATCCTATCTACAGCGAGACGGCGGCCTACGGTCACATGGGTCGTCAGCCGCAGGTCGTGGAAAAGGTCTTCACTTCTCCAGACGGCAAGCAGATCAGGAAAAACGTCGAGCTGTTTACCTGGGAAAAACTGGACTATGTCCCGAAGGTGAAGAAGGCGTTTAACATTAAATAACTTAATCTTCTATATCCGGGGCCGGCCGAATCTGATTGAATTGGGCCGGCTCTTTGTATTTTTGGCAAATGATCGAACATCGTAATCCATGGACGGTGCTGGGGCAGCGGGTGATCTATGAGAACCCCTGGATCGGTTTGACTGAGTATGACGTGATCAATCCCGGCGGCGGCAAAGGTATTTATGGGAAGGTCCGGTTCAAAAAGCTGGCGATCGGCATCCTTCCGCTTAATGACCGGGGTGAAACCTGGCTGGTGGGCCAATACCGGTTCGCGTTAGATGCCTATAGCTGGGAGATCCCGGAAGGCGGGGGTGATCCGGCGGTCCCGCCGGTAGAATCGGCCCGGCGCGAATTGCTCGAAGAGACGGGGCTGGTGGCGAAGGAGTGGACGGAGCTGATGGAAATGCATCTTTCGAATTCGGTTACGGATGAGCAGGCGATCATCTTTTTAGCGCGGGGGCTTGAGCAGAGGGAGGCGGCGCCGGAGGAGACGGAGGAATTGGTCATTCGCCGGCTGCCATTCGAGGAAGCTTATCGGATGGTGGAACGCGGCGAGATCACCGACTCTATATCGGTAGCAGCCATTTTAAAGATCAAATTGCTATTACTCCAGGGACAATTGTCATGGGTATAAAAAAGAGCCAAATAATTATCGGGCGTCAGCCTTTGATCGAGACGATCCGGTCGGGGCGCCCTGTGGACAAGATCTTACTGCAACGGAATTCGGCGGGCGAGTCCATCGCCGAGATCCGGCAGTTGGCGCGGGAATATAATATCCCGGTCCAGGTCGTCCCGATAGAGAAACTGGGGTCGCTGACCCGTGCGAACCACCAGGGCGTGGTTGCATTTGCGGGTCTTGTCCGGTACATGGACTTGCAGCAGGTCGTCGATCATATAGTAGGGGCGGGAGGCATCCCGCTATTTGTCATGCTGGACGGGGTCACCGATGTTCGCAATATCGGGGCGATCGCGCGTTCGGCGCTATGCTGCGGCGCACAGGCCCTTATCATCCCCGATAAAGGGACGGGGGCACTGAATGAAGAGGCGATGAAGTCATCTGCCGGCGCGCTCGAGCAGATCCAGATCTGCCGGGTGGATAGTCTGCTAAAAGCGGTTGACACCCTGCACCTGAACGGGATCCGGGTGTATACGAGCGAAATGCAGGCAACGAAGCGCGTGTATGAACTACCGCTGGCCGATCCTTGTTGTATTGTCATGGGCAGCGAGGATAAGGGTGTTCAGTCGTATCTCCGGAAGGCGGCGGACGAACATTTCACGATCCCCATGGCCGGGGATTTCGATTCATTCAATGTATCGGTCGCGGCCGGCATTATATTATACGAAGCCATGAAAAGCAGGTTTACATGAGCCCTTTACATAGACCAAGGCCCTCTCAACCCCAGACCCAAAGCGGTAAGGACCTGCCCTTCAGCGCCGGATTGCCGGTCCAACTGGTGGAATGCCCGCGGGACGCCATGCAAGGCTGGCCGCATATCATCCCGACGGCGCGAAAGATCGATTACCTGAATGCGCTCCTGCGCGTGGGATTCGACACACTGGATTTCGGGAGCTATGTATCCGCGAAGGCTATCCCGCAGATGGCGGATACGGCGGAGGTTTTGAAGGGCCTGAACCTGACAGGAACGAAGACCAGTTTGCTCGCGATCGTGGCCAATTTCCGGGGAGCGCAGGAAGCGGCAGACCAGGAAGCTATCCGATACCTGGGGTTTCCGTTTTCCGTAAGTGAAACATTTCAATTGCGCAACACCAATAAGACGATCGAAGGGTCCTTTGCTACTGTCGAAGAGATCATGGAGCTATGCGCGGCGCTGCAAAAAGAACTGGTCGTATATCTCTCGATGGGCTTTGGCAATCCGTATGGCGATCCGTGGAATGAAGAGATCGTTTATGAGTGGGCGGCGGCGCTGGCAAAGTTGGGTGTCAAGACGATATCTGTAGCCGATACGGTAGGCGTGGCGACGCCGGAGCATGTATTCTCGATAGTCGATTTCCTGATTCGGCAATTGCCGCAGGTCACCATCGGCGTTCATCTGCATTCGACCCATGAGAATCGAAAGGCCAAGATCGACGCCGCGCTGGATGCCGGGTGTCGCCGGTTTGACGGCGCGCTGAAGGGGATCGGCGGCTGTCCGATGGCGGGCAATGAACTGGTCGGCAATATGGATACGGAGTGGATGATCCCCTATTTCCTGGAAAAAAATATCTTGCCGCCGTTAAATGAGGAGGCGCTGGAGGAAGCAGGGCGGATCGCCGCCGAACTTTTTGTCTGATCATGGAATTTCAACTGCCAATTACGATCCCGTCGTTGCTGCCGCCCATCCGGTATGGAGACCGCATCCTGTTGACCGGGTCATGCTTTACCGAGCACATCGGGAACGCGCTTCGCGATTGGAAATTCGATACGCTGCAAAACCCCAATGGGATCCTCTTCGATCCGGCCAGCGTGGCGTCAAGCCTGGTTTCATACATCAAGCCGCGGGTTTATGTGAAGGACGATCTGGTTTATTTAAATGAGTTGTGGCAGAGCTGGCAACACCATGGCGCCTTTTCACACCCTGATGCGGTGGAATGCCTGCGCGGGATAAATGCTTTCCAGGAGAAAGCGCATGCCTTCCTCCGGGAGGCGGACTGGCTGATCATAACCCTGGGGAGTTCGTTTTCTTACCGGCTGGCCGATGGGGGAGGAGCGGTGGCCAACTGTCACCGGGCGCCGGGTCAGGCTTTTCACAAGCACCTGATGACGATTGAGGAGATCCATACGGCGCTGGATAGCTGTCTTCATCAGCTGTTCTATTTCAACCCGCGGCTGCGGGTTATTTTCACGGTCAGCCCTGTTCGGCATATCCGGGATGGAGTGATACACAATAACCGGAGTAAGGCGCGACTGATCGAGGCTGTCCATCACCTGGTGGGAAAATGGGACCGGCTCTTCTATTTCCCCGCCTATGAACTGGTGATCGATGTCCTGCGTGATTACCGGTTCTATGATGTCGATATGGTCCACCCCAACTATCCGGCTACGACCTTTGTGCTGGAAAAATTCGTTCAGCACTGTATCGACGAGCCGGGTCAGCGGTTACTGGAAGAGGTGAAGAAGATCATAACCGCACGGCGGCACCGGCCGCTGCATCCGGGCACCCAGGCCCACCGGAATTTCCTCAAGGATCATTGGCAGAAGGCCGCGGAGCTGGCGCGGCAGTATCCCGTCCTCGATTTCAGTGAAGAGTTGGCATATTTTGCGGGAGGGGCGGAATGAGTGTGGACCGATTCGATACGCAAGCTGCGGCTATTCTCCATTTTTACCGGAACCTTCGGCCCCGTTTTGACCCGGGGAAGGGGATCGGCATTATGAACCCATATAAGGAAGCGGCTGCATGGGCGGTAACGGAACAGTTTTACCCAAAATTTTATAGCGATAACCGGCCCAGGGCTTTTATATTCGGGATCAACCCGGGGCGGCATGGCGCGGGAGTGACAGGTATTCCTTTCACCGATCCGATCCGGCTGGCGGAGAAATGCGGGATAGCCAACGGATTTCCAAAGCGGGGAGAGCTATCTTCGGAGTTCGTGTACGCAGTGATTGATGAGTTTGGCGGCCCGGAGGCCTTCTATGGCCGGTTCCATTTCACGGCGATTTCGCCGCTTGGATTCGTGCGGGATGGGAAAAACCTCAATTACTATGACGACAAGGCACTGGTGAAAGCGTTCGAACCATTCATGCTTCGATGTATCAGGCAGCAACTGGCGACCATGCCGGCCTATCCGGCCTGTTATTGTCTGGGTGAAGGAGAAAATTATAAATATTTCAGCCGGATCAATGAGCGGTATAATTTCTTCGCCGATATCATTCCGCTGCCGCATCCGCGCTGGGTGATGCAATATCGGCGCAAAAAGATCGGGGAGTATGTAGCGCTTTACCTCGAAAAGCTCAATGTATCCGGTCTCCCCGCAGTTCCGCCGACTCAATAATACCCGCCTCGTAGTTGAGCCATTCCGTCCATCGCGTACGGACGGTACTCTTGTCGAGATAGGATTCGGCCAGCTCGATAAACAGGTGATAATGTCCGGCCTCGCTTTCCATGAAGCGGCGGTAGAATTGGCGCAGGTAGGGGTCGTCGAGGCCTTCACTGAGCCGTTTGAACCGCTCACAGCTTCTGGCTTCAATGAGGGCAAAGACGAGAAGCCTGTCCAGAAAGCGTTGTTCTTCGCTGCCGCCTTTTTGTTCGAATTCCCGGAGTTTGTTGACGTATAGGTCTTTCCGTTGGGGCCCCAGCCGGAGGTCGCGTTTATGCAATTCAGCCAGCACCAGTCGGAAATGTCCCCATTCCTCGGTTACGATGGGGGAGAGTTCTTCGACGAGGCGTTGGCGGACGGGGTAGCGGGAGATGAGAGAAATGCAGCTTGTTGCGGCCTTTTGCTCGCACCAGGCATGGTCGGTGAGGATGGCTTCCAGCGAGATTGCGGCGAGGTCCACCCAGCGCGGGTCGGTCGGCAGTTGAAGGCCGAGGATATTCTTTTGGGAAGATGTCTCCATATCCTAAAATTACTGATGTCTGCGCAAACTTATTGCCTAAATTAGGGTATGAGAAAATTCCTTCTCTTTCTCTTCCTGCTATCCGGCCAGTTCATTCTTGCCCAGACTGACGGTAAATACCTGATCAGGGCAGGCCGATTGTTCGACAGTGAGGCCGGGCAATTCAGAGACGGGATGACCATCCTCGTAAATGACAACAAGATCATTGCAGTAAAGCCCACTACGGCCGTCACGACGCAGGAGGAGAAGGACTACCAGGTTATCGATCTTTCCCAATACACGGTTTTGCCGGGGCTGGTAGATGCGCATACCCATCTGCTTTATAAGGAAACCGTCTATCCGCAAAATGATTTTTACGGGCTCGATCTGGCACGGACGCTTACAATGGATGGGGATGCATATCGGGCCATATATGGCGCGGCAAGGGCTAAGGCTTATTTGGAGGCCGGGATCACTTCGGTTCAGGACCTGGGCAATTCGGGGGAGTTCGCGGATATTGCCCTGCGGAGGGCGATAAACGAAGGTTTAGTCATCGGCCCGCGGATGCGGTGCGCCGGCAAAGGACTGTCTTCGCAGGGTGGCCAGATTCCGGGATTGATCTTTAAGCATCAGTCGATCGTCGATGATGAATACCGCATCGTCAAAAGCCCAGAGGATGGCATCCAGGCAGTCAGGGAAAATGTTACGCAGGGCGCGGATGTCATCAAGATCTATTCAAACAATACCCCCAACAATACCAGTCTGAGCATAGAAGAGATGCAGGCGATCGTCAGGGAAGCACATCGGTTACATCGCAGGGTGACGGCTCATGCGACGAACAACCAGGCGGTGTACAATGCGGTTGTAGCAGGGGTAGACGGTATTGAGCATGGGTATGAAGTCGCCGACTCGACGCTCGAATTGATGGCGAAAAAGGGAGTGGTGCTTGTGCCTACCGACGGGGACAGCGTCAGTTTTACACAATATGCGAAACTGGCAAACCCTGCAGATCCGCAAAAGATGGCCCGGGAGATGATGGAATATCGCAAGTACCTGGGGGATCGGTTGCGGCGGGCTATTAAGAAAGGGGTGATGATCGTGGCGGGTTCGGATGACTATGTCGATTTCAAAGAGCCCTTTGCCGAACCCTCCAAAAGGACCCTTATCGGGTACTATGAGTCCGGAGTTCCGATCGGGCAGGTGCTGCAATTCGCTACCATCAATGCCAGCCGGCAATTGAACTGGGCTGACAGGATCGGGGTGCTGAAATCCGGTTACCTGGCAGATATCATTGCAGTGGACAAGGACCTGGATAAAAATATCGATGCCATTCTGCATGTGCATTTTGTGATGAAGGACGGCAAGGTGATCGTCAAATAAGATTTCGCCGGACTACGCCCGGTTCAGGATGGATTTCTGTACGTTTGCCGGAAATTCGCGGCCTTGCACGAACAAAAGTTATATCCGGACGATTTTTTGGACGCTAAGCTCGACGAACGCCGCGCGAACGATTCGCTGCGGCAGCTTCGACTGACGGAAGGGAAAGTGGATTTCTGTTCCAACGACTATTTGGGCATCGTTACCAATGGTTTGATCGGGGGCAGTACACTGGCGCACGGCAGTATGGGTTCCCGGCTGCTGGCTGGCAATTACCCGTTGATAGAGGAGACCGAGGGGGCCCTGGTGGAGTTTCATCAGGCGGAAGCCGGGTTGCTGTTCAATTCCGGGTATGACGCCAACCTGGGCGTAATTAGTTGTGTCCCGCAGCGGGGGGACGTGATTTTGTATGACCAGCTGAGTCATGCGTCGATCCGGGACGGGATCCGGCTCTCTTTTGCGCAGTCTTTTTCGTTTGCCCATAATGATGTCGACGACCTGTCGCGGCGGCTGAAAACAGTCCATGGCGGGGGATCGCGGATCTTTATCGTCACCGAGTCGGTCTTTTCGATGGATGGCGATATGGCGCCGCTGGAGGCGATCCTGACCCTTTGCCGGACTTATGACGCGCATCTTATCCTGGATGAGGCCCATGCGACCGGGGTGGTCGGGAAGGCGGGGGAAGGGCTGGCGCAGGCTGCGGGGGTGCAAAAGGAGTGTTTTGTTCGCATCCATACTTTTGGAAAAGCGGTAGGGTGCCATGGGGCGGTTGTGCTGGGCAGTGAGCGGCTGCGCCAATTTTTGGTCAATTTCTGCCGCCCGCTTATTTATTCAACCTCTCTGCCGCCGGTCAGCGTCCGGGCAATCGCCGATGCCTACCGGCTGTTTCCGGCAATGCATGCGGAACGGGAGCGCCTGCAGCAGCTTATCGACCGGTTCCGCCGGGCGGCTATCGGTTATGAGCGGTTGAACAGTCTTACGCCCATTCAGGTGGTGATCGTCCCGGGTAACGGGGTAGTCCGGGAACTGGCCGGGCGGTTGCAGAAGGCGGGGCTGGATATCCGGCCGATCCTGTATCCGACGGTGCCCCGGGGCAGCGAGCGGCTGCGGATAGTGATCCATTCGTTCAATACAGAGGCGGAGATCGACAAACTGTCCGGCCTGTTGCGATAGCAAAAAAGCCGGCCCATTGCTGAACCGGCTCATCATCTACCTGAACCACCTGAACTAAGTTGGGCCGCCGGAGGCGGCTTAAATAAAGAGTACGTCCTGCTTACGATTAAAGAGTACGTTCTGTCCTACCATGCAAAGTTGCTCCAACGGAGGGACAGTAACAATACCCTTTTTGTGGTAATTTTTCCTACTTTTAACCCCGATTGGGCGGAGCCCCTCAACCGGGCGGCGCCCATTTTCCCAAACAACCACTGGTATGAGAATTGTCCCTTTCCTAATTTCTCTTCTATTGACCACCGGACTTGTAATTTGCCTTAATCTACGTTGGGGGGGACTTCAGAAAAAACCGCGGATCGGGGCCTTCCTGAGCCCCCAGGAAGGGTTTTGGCAGAATGCGGAACCGGTTGACGCCGATTTCAGCGGGACGGTCGGGCTGCCGGGGCTTGAAGGGAAGGGCACGGTTTACTTCGATGAATACCTTATCCCGCATGTTTTTGCCGCAAGTGAGACCGATGCCTGTTATATCCAGGGTTATCTGCATGCCCGTTTCCGGCTTTGGCAGATGGAGTTCCAGACCTTTGCGGCGGCCGGCCGGCTCAGCGAAGTCCTCGGCCCGGGGGAGAACAATGCTTATGTGAAGTATGACCGCTCGATGCGCAGGCTCGGGATGGTCATGGCGGCAAAGGCGGCGCTGGGCACCATCGAAAGGGACACTATCATGCGGAAGGATTGTGATGCCTACACGGCGGGTGTCAACGCCTGGATCGGGCAGCTGAGTCAAGGCAGTTTGCCATTGGAGTACAAGCTGCTGGACTATCGGCCGGAACCATGGAACAACCTGAAGACGGCGCTGTTTATAAAATATATGGCCTTTGAACTGGCGGGTGCGGACAATGATTTTGGAATGACGAATGCGCGGAGCTTTTTCAGCAAAGCAGATTTTGCCAAATTATTCCCCGCGGTGCCCGACAGTCTCGATCCGATCATTCCGAAGGGGAGTCCGTTCATGCAGCCGGCCAGGATCCCGAAGATGCCGGTTACAGCCGACTCGCTGTATTTTAACAGTACCGCCACGGTTACCGATGAGGAACTGCGGCCGGAAAAGAGTAACGGAAGCAATAATTGGGCTGTTGCCGGTAAAAAAACGCTCAGCGGCCGGCCAATCCTTTGCAACGATCCGCATCTCAGCACCAACATGCCCTCTATTTGGTATCAGATGCAGATCCATACGCCGACGTATAGTGTCAGCGGGGTTTCTTTCCCCGGTGCGCCATTTGTGGTGATCGGGTTCAATGATAGCTGTGCCTGGGGGATCACCAACTCCGAGCGGGATGTCCGGGATTACTATTCGATCAAATTCAAAGATGAGACCCGCCAGGAGTATTGGTTCAACGGCCGATGGCAGCCAGTCACCGCGCAACGGGTCGATACGATCAATATATTGGGGAGCGCTCCTTTATATGATACGATCGTCAGCACGGTCTTCGGCCCGGTGATGTTCGATCCTACGTTCACGGGATTTTCGGATATCGCGTCGAACCGCAGTTATGCGGTCCGCTGGAAGCCTGCCGATCCATCCGATGAGCTGCTTACCTTCCATTACCTTCAGTCCGCGCGCAATTACCACGATTATAATGACGCTATCAAAACGTTTCAGGCGCCGGGTCAGAATTTTGCCTTTGCCGACAAAGAGGGTACGATCGCCATCCGGCAGCAGGGGCAGTTTCCAGCCAAGTGGAAAGGGCAGGGGCTCTTCGTGATGCCGGGTGAGGACAGTTCGTATATGTGGCAGGACACGATCCCGGGTGACCGGAATCCTTACATGAGGCTGGACTCGGGAGATGGCCGCGGGTTCGTCAGCAGCGCCAACCAGGAGCCGGCCGATACGACCTATCCATATTGGCTGAGCGGCAATTTCCCTGTCTACCGCGGGCTGATCATCAACCGCAAGCTGAATGCCATGAATTCCATCACTCCGGCCGACATGATGAAAATGCAAACGGACAATTTCGACGTGTTTGCGCAGATGGCCCAGCCGGTATTACTCGGACATTTCAATGAAAAGGGGTTGAACGCGGAGGAAAAGGCCTATTTGAATATCTATAAGCTATGGAAATTCCATAACGATCCGGACGAGGAGGGGCCGACGATCTTTTACCTTTGGTGGAATCACCTCGAACACGACATTCTTGACGATGAATTCGCAGGGAGCCCGCTTCGGTTGCAGCGGCCGAATGAAAGCACTTTGCTGGAGGCGCTGATCCGGGACACTTCCTGGTCCTTCATCGATAATGTGAACACGAAGGATGTGAAGGAGACGCTGCAGCAGGTTGTTACGGAAGCCTTCCGGCAAACGATGCCGGACCTGGCGCAGGCGGGTCAGGAAGGAAGGCTCCCCTGGGGAAAGTTCAAGGATACCTGGGCGCGGCACCTGTTGCGGTTGCCGGCCCTGAGCCGAACTCATCTCCCGATCGGCGGGGGTACCAACTGCATCAATGCGGCCAAACAATTCCACGGGCCCAGCTGGCGGATGATCGTTCAGCTCACGGATAAGACGGAAGCCTATGGTATTTATCCCGGCGGGCAAAGCGGCAATCCGGGCAGTCCATATTATGACACGTTTGTCGACCGGTGGGTGGCAGGCACCTATTTGCCGGTCTGGATCATGGGGCCGGATGACAAGGCTGACAAACGCGTGAAATGGGTGCTGAATTTTTCAACCGCTTCCACTGAATAGAAAATTATGCTGATAAAAGTCCTGGTCAATACATTGCTTATCGCGCTCCTCAGTTTCGCTGGCGGCCTTTTCTTTCCCAACTGGATCATTGCCCCGGTCGCGTTCGCGGTCAGCCTTCTGATCCCCTTGCGGCCGCTGCCGGCTTTCCTGTCGGGCTTCACCGCGCTGTTTCTGCTATGGGGCGGTCTGGCGCTGGCGGCCGATGTGGCGAACGGGGGCATCCTGGGGACGAAGATCGCCTGGCTCCTGCCGCTTAACGGGTCGCATTATGCGCTGGTGCTCGTGACCGCCCTATTGGGCGCGTTGATGGGCGGCGGGGGCGCACTGACGGCGTCCTTTTTAAGAAAGTAAATCCACCTTCCATATGTTCCGCTGCCTTATCTTATTTCTGTTGGTTGGCTGGACCGGTTCGGAGGCCTTCGCCACCCGGGTCACGGGGACCGTTACTGACGATAAGGGGAGTCCGCTTTCCTACGCTTCGATCCTCGTAAAGGGTACTACCCGTGGGGTGACGGCGGGTAACGATGGGAAATATTCGCTGGAGCTTGCGCCGGGTACGTATACGCTCGTCTGTCAATATGTGGGCTATGCCCGCAGGGAAAAAAAGATCACAGTAGATGAAACGACCCTGGTCGTGGATTTTCAGCTTTCGCTCCAGCAGTTGTCCATGAAAGAAGTCGTCGTGCGGCCGGGCGGCGAAGACCCTGCCTATGCCATCATCCGGCATGCCATCAAAAAGCGGAAAGATTACGAGACCCCGCTGGATTCCTTCACCTGCGAAGCGTATGTCAAAACGTTGATCCGTACCCGCAAGTTGCCGGATCGTTTGTTCGGGCATCGACTGGAGGCGAAGGACAGGGTGGACATGGGGGTCGACACTACAGGGAAGGGTATAATCTATCTTTCGGAGTCGCTGAGTAAGATAGCTTTCAAGCGGCCTGACAAGATCAAGCTCGAGATCCTCTCGGGCCGGGAGGCCGGTTCGAACGGGTTCGGTTTCTCGTTCCCGGTCTTTATCAACTTCTATAGCAACAATGTCAATGCGCTGGGGGGTCAACTCAATCCCCGCGGTTTCGTTTCACCGATCGCCGATGCGGCGCTTAACTATTACCGGTACCATTTCCTGGGCTCGTATTTTGAAGAAGGGCGGGAGATCAACCGCATCCAAGTGATCCCGCGCCGGAAATTTGAGCCGCTTTTTTCGGGGACGATCGAGATCGTAGACGGGGACTGGCGCATCCACAGCCTCGACCTGGTCCTGTTAAAGACCTCCCAGCTGGAGGTCCTGGATACGGTGGAGATCAAACAGATCCATTCCCCTGTGATTTCGGATTCGTCGAACCCAGCCGCCACATCTTCCGTCTGGCAGGTCAAAGACCAGGTCGTCTATTTTACGTTCAATATCCTGGGGTTCGATGCGGTCGGCACCTTCGTGGATGTGTATAATAACTTTGATCTCACCCCGCGATTCCGGAAACGATTCTTCAATAATGTCCTAATCCGCTATGATACGGCGGGTAACCGGCGGACCAAGGCTTATTGGGATTCGATCAGACCGCTGCCGCTGGAGCCGGATGAAAAAGTCAATTATAAAGTGAAGGACAGCATCTATGAATATAACCGGGATTCGATGGGGACGAAGAAGAACCGGGATTCGTTGTTGAAGGAGCAGGGGCCGGTCACCATGAATCAGCTGCTCCTTACCGGGGTGCGGCGGTCCAATTTCCGGCAGCCGCGGCCATTGACGTACACCATTGATCCCCTGCTGCTTTCGCTGGCTTACAATACCGTGGAGGGCCTTAACATCAAGCTCGGTGGAACGTTGAGCCGCGCCCTGCCGAATGGGAAGGGCGTATTGACCTTTTCACCGCACATCCGGTACGGTTTCCACAATACGCGGGTGAATCCCTGGGCCGGGTTGTCGTGGCGGCGGCGGAACTTTAGCCGGGACGCAGATGATGAGGACGCGTCCTCATCGCGTCAAACCTGGTCTCTCTCCGGCGGGAAGCGCGTTTCTCAATTCAATCCGGATGACCCCATTTCAGAAGGCGTCAACGGGCTCTATACGTTATTCTGGCGGCGGAATTATATGAAGATCTACGAAAATTATTTTGCGCAGCTCAGCTCGACCACGCGGCTGGATAACGGGCTGCGCCTGAATCTAAAGGGATGGTACGAAGACCGGATCCCGATCGCCAATACAACGAATTATTCGGTGGTCACGATCAAAGGAAGGTCGTTCACGCCCAATTACCCGGTGGAGCAGCTGGATACGCCGTTCCCGAGGCACCGGGCGGCGCTGACCAGTATCAGCCTGCAATTTCAGCCGGGGCAGCGCTTCATCGAATTCCCCGACAGGAAGGTATCTATCGGCTCCAAATACCCGACGCTGGAGGTCCGGTATGAAAAAGGGTGGAACGGGGTACTCGGCAGTGACGTCAATTTCGACAAATGGCAGTTCTCGGTTTGGGATGACGTCAACCTGAAATTACGGGGGCTCCTGCATTACCGGTTCAGCGTCGGCGGATTTCTGAATACCCGGTCGGTTTATATCCAGGACTACCAGCATTTCAACGGCAATCAAACCCTCTTTGCCAGTGAATATTTCAACAGCTTTCAACTCGCGCCCTACTATGCGAACAGCACGACGGCTTCCTTCTACGCCACGGGCCACCTGGAGCATCATTTCAATGGATTCCTGACCAATAAGGTCCCCGTTTTCCGGCGTTGGAACTGGAACCTGGTGGGGGGCGGCAATGCCTTTTATGTCAATTCGAATAACAACTATGTAGAAGCGTTCGGCGGCATTGAGAATATTTTCAAGCTTTTACGGGTCGACCTTGTCGGCTCCTGGCTGAATGGACATTATGGGCAGACCGGGATCAGGGTGGGCCTGGATGGGCTGTTGGGGAGCGGGATCCGGCAAGCGGGGCGCAACGGCGGGCCGCCGCCGAGGCCGTGAGGGGGTCGCAGAGCTGCGGGGGGCGATTGGCAGAAATATCGTAGTTTTGCCGGATGGCCGTGCTACATAACAGAGTGTCCCAAAAGGAGTTAAAGCAGCGTTTGTTGCGGGAAACGGAACCCCGGACGACCATGTCGTTTTATCGCTATGTGCCCATTGCCGATCCGAAAGCATTTCGCGACCAATTGTATGAAGTGTTGAACGATCTGACAGTATTTGGCCGAATTTATGTCGCTGCGGAGGGGATAAACGCGCAGATCAGTGTGCCGGCCTCCCGGTTCGGGGCGATGAGGGAGAGGCTTGATGCAATCCCCGGTCTGGCAGGGCTACGGCTGAATATCGCGGTCGATGATGACGGAAGATCGTTTTGGGTCCTGAAAATAAAAGTCCGGGACAAGATCGTGGCGGACGGCATTACTGACCCGGCCTTCAACATGGGTCGAAAGGGTAAATATGTAGATGCCGCCGATTTCAACCGGCTGACCGACGATCCGGCTACTATCGTCGTGGACATGCGCAATCATTATGAGTATGAGGTGGGACATTTTGACAAGGCCATCGAAATCCCATCGGATACCTTCAGGGAGCAGTTGCCTATATCGGCTGAGATGCTAAAGAACAAGAAAGAAAGCCCGATCATCATGTACTGCACCGGCGGTATCCGGTGTGAAAAAGCAAGTGCGTGGCTCCTGCACCGGGGGTTCACGAATGTCTACCATCTCGAAGGCGGGATCATCCACTATGCCAATACGGTCAGGGAACAAGGGTTGGTGAACAAATTCCGGGGAAAGAATTTTGTCTTTGACGACCGGATGGGGGAGCGGATCAGTGACGAGATCATCGCCACCTGTCATCAATGCGGCCGGCCGGCCGATAAGCATATCAATTGCCGAAATGAGGCCTGCCACCTGCTATTTATTCAGTGTGAGGATTGCGCGGCCCGATATGATGGTTGTTGTAGTGTTGATTGTCAAACTGTTATCCACCTTCCTGAGAAGGAGCGCCGACAATTGCGGAAGGGGATCGAAAAGGGGCATCATACCTTCAATAAATCGCGGTCGCGGGCCGCGGGGTCGGGAAAATAAAAGTGTAATTCGTACGTTTAAAGATTTTGCCCCTGACCATGAATAAGGCTGTAAAACGTATTTCCCGCTTAAGGGGATACATCTGGAATATCGGTTACCGGCCTTCGCTTGGCAGCTATGAGAAGCGGAAATTAGGGATCTTCAATTTCATGAACTTTTTGGGCCTGCTTGCAGGTATCTTTATCCCGGTTGCCGGGTTGGTCAGCAATCATCATCGTCTTCCTTCCTCTACGTGGGCCGTCGGCTGCTTTCCCGCTGTGATCAGCGCGGCGGTGCTCTTCCTAAACCGTGCCCAAAAGCATGAAGTGGCGCGGCTGCTGTATTTTACCCTTTATCCGGTAGCCACAGCCCTGGTTTATTCATTGGGAATCGATCCGGGTATCGAATTCTTCTTTGTCCTTTACGTGGTGCTGTCGGTCCTTTTCCTGCGGAATATCTACCAAATTATTTTTTCATTCTTGCTTTCGGTAACCTGCTTTTTGTTGGTCTATCATCACTCGCATCTTTTTTTGAATGTGCTGGCGATGTTCTTTATCTTTTGCAGCCTGCTGCTGATCCGAAACGAGAACATCCGTTACCAGGAGCAGAGCCGGGACAGGAATTGGCAGCTGCGGCGCAGCAATTTGAAGATCCTGCGGCAGAAGGCGGATATTTCAGGAAAGGCGGCTCTCCTCGAGGTGCAAACGCAGCAGCTAACCGAGCTGAATTCCCTGAAGAACAAACTTTTTTCAGTTATCGCTCACGACCTGAAGGCGCCGCTTTATGCGGTCCGTAATCTTTTCCGGAATGTCCAGCTATACGATCTGCCCGGAGACGAGATCAAGCGGCTGGTGCCAGAGGTCATCAACGAGTTGACGTATACGACGGGATTGATGGAGAACCTCCTCCAGTGGGCGAAAAGCCAGATGCAGGCGGAGGCGGTGCGGCCGCAGGTATTGGATATTGCGGGTATCGCCAAAGAAGTATTGCAGTTGCTGAGATTGCAGGCGGATGCGAAGAAGATCTATATTGACAGCAAGATAGAGAATCCGATCTTCGTCTATGCGGACAAAGACATGGTCAACCTGGTCCTGCGCAACCTGCTTTCCAATGCTATCAAGTTTACGCCGATAGAAGGCTCCATCAGCCTGGAGGCGCGGGAGCTGCGGTCCTGTATCGAGATCTCCGTGCAGGATACCGGAATGGGCATCAGCCAGGAGGGCTTGCAACGGCTGCTGGATCAAAACTATTATTCTACGCGGGGAACGGGCGGTGAGGCCGGCACGGGTCTTGGATTGATGTTGTGTAAAGAATTCCTGTCCCGCAATGGCGGTCAGATGAATATTCAAAGCGAGCCGGGTAAGGGAAGTATTTTTTCCTTCACGCTTCCGAAAGGGGCGGGGGAGTAAAATGGGTGTTCAGGCTTCTTCGAGATTTCCGAGAGTATACAAGGTCCGCTGATAGATCTCTTCGTCGCTAAGCGACTGTGGCCGGAATGGTTCGCCGATCACTTTTTCATACAGCTCGATATAGCGGTTACTGATGGTCTGCACCCATTCGTCGGTCATTTCCGGCACCGTCTGACCTTCTTTGCCCATAAAATTATTCGCGATCAGCCATTCGCGGACGAATTCCTTGCTGAGCTGAAGCTGTCTTTCGCCTTTCGCCTGTCGCGCTTCGAATCCATCCGCGTAGAAGTAGCGGGAGGAGTCCGGGGTATGGATCTCATCCATCAGATAGATAGTGTCGCCGATCTTACCGAATTCGTATTTGGTGTCGACGAGGATGAGACCTCTTTTCGAAGCGATCTCCCGGCCGCGTTGGAAAAGGGCCAGGGTATATTGTTCGAGTTTTTCATAATCCTTTTCGCCGGCGATGCCGCGACGGATGATCTCGCTGCGGGAAATGTCTTCGTCGTGGCCCACTTCCGCTTTGGTGGAAGGGGTGATAATCGGTGCGGGGAAAAAGTCATTTTCTTTCATCCCTTCAGGAAGCGCTACGCCGCATAGTTCTCTTTTTCCGGATTGGTAGGTTCTCCAGGCATGCCCCGTCAGGTTTCCTCTTACGACCATCTCTACCCGAAACGGGTGACAGCGGCGGCCTACCGCAACATTAGGTGCGGGGGTATCCAACAGCCAGTTCGGGCATAGATCACTGGTGGCTTTAAGCATATATGCCGCGATCTGGTTCAGGACCTGGCCCTTGTAGGGGATGGGGCGGGGCAGGATCACGTCGAATGCCGAGATGCGGTTGGAGGCTATCATCACCAGCCATCGGTCGGAAATCGTATATACGTCCCGCACTTTTCCGCGGTAGAACTTCGTTTGATGGGGGAATTGCAGAGTCCTCATGATGGCAAAAATAAATTAAATTTCGAGGACCGCATTACAATACGTATTTTTAATAATACGTTAGGCTGAAAATTTTTTGTCGACATTAATCTAACCGAAAACTTGCTATATGAGACAAAATCTGACGCTACAATTTGCCTCGATCATTTTCTTTTCCCTTCTTTCAATTGCGGCCTTATCCCAAACTCCCGTTACGATCACCGGCACGGTCCGTCATGCGACGAGCAAAGAGCGCGTACCTGCCGTATCCGTTACGATCAAGGGTACCGAGATCGGCACATTCACCGATGACCACGGGAATTTCCGGCTGACGACCTCGCAACAACCGCCATTTACGCTGATATTTTCTTCTATCGGATATGAGACCCAGGAGATGCCGGTCAGCGGTGCCGGCAGCTCGGTGGAAGTATCGTTTGTGCCTTCTTCCACGCTTGGAAAGGAGGTGGTCATTTCTGCTACCCGCGGGGCGATCCGGAGTCTCGAATCGCCGGTGTCGATCGAGCGCATGAGCAGTACGGCGGCGCATGAGGTGCCGGCGCCTTCGTTCTATGACGCGATCGCCAATATGAAAGAAGTTGATGCAGTGACCTCTTCGATCTTGTTCAAGACGATGGGCACCCGCGGCTTCAACGGCAGCGGTAACACCCGGATGAATCAATTCGTAGACGGGATGGACAACCAGGCGCCGGGCCTGAATTTTTCGGTGGCGAATATCAACGGGTTAAACGAGCTGGATATCGACAATGTGGAACTGCTGCCCGGTGCTTCTTCCGCGCTGTATGGCTCGGGCGGGATGACAGGCACGCTGCTGATGACCAGCAAGGACCCTTTCAAATACCAGGGTTTCAGCGCGCAGATCAAACAAGGGGTAAATCATGTGGGCGACGATCAGTCGTCTGCTAAGCCATATTATAACTGGACGGCCCGTTATGCCAAGGCGTTCAATGATAAATTCGCCTTCAAGCTGACCGCCGACTATACAAAGGCGACAGATTGGATGGCCTCCGATACCCGGAATTACGTGCCGCTGACGGGTCAAATCACCAATGACGGGCGCAGTCTTCCCAGCTATGACGGGATCAACGTGTACGGAGACGAAAGCGCCTATTTCAACGTTCAGCAGGTCCTCAACGCGCAGGCGGCGGCTGCGCAGGCAGGAGGGAACCTGGCATTGGCAGCACAGCTCAAATTTTTGGCCAATGCGACGCCGGCCAACTCTTATGTCACCCGCACCGGTTATGCCGAGAATACGCTAACCAACTATGACGCGTATAACTTCAAGGTCTATGGCGGATTATACTATAAAGTAGCTCCAACTACGACCCTCAGCCTGATCGGGAATTTCGGGCAGGCCAGCACGATCTATCAGGGCACGGATCGTTACAGCCTCAGGGACGTAAAGATCGGCCAGTATAAGTTGGAACTCACCGGCCAGCATTTTTATGTGCGGGCGTATACGACTCAGGAGAATGCCGGGAATTCCTACGATATGGTTGCTGTGGCAACGCTGCTCAATGAATACTATGCGGCTACCGCGACGGTATGGGCGCCAACCTATATCGGCGCCTATGCGCAGACCTTCGGGGCGGACCTGCAGGGCGGAATGGGCCAGGCTGCCGCCTATGCAGATGCGAGCACCAAGGCCCGGGGATTCGCGGATCTGAACCGGCTACAACCCGGTTCGGCGGCCTTCAACACGGCGTTCAATACGCTGAAGCAGCAGGCGATCCCGATGGGTGGCAAGTTCAATGACCAGACCAACCTGTACGTAGGGGAGGCGATGTATAATTTTGCCAATGAGGTCAAGTGGCTGGATATCACCGTTGGCGCGTCCACGCGGGAGTTCGTGCTAAATTCGCACGGGACGATTTTCGCCGATACGGCCGGCCGGATAAATATCAATGAAACCGGCGCCTTTGCGCAATTGCAAAAGGGCTTTTTGGATGACTTCCTTAAGCTGTCCCTGTCGGGCCGTTACGATAAGAACTCCAATTTCAAGGGTCGTTTTACGCCACGCGCAACGGCGCTGCTGCGCGTCGCAAAGGACAACTATATCCGCGCCTCCTTCCAAACGGCCTATCGCTTTCCGACGACGCAAAACCAGTACATCAACCTGCAGACGGGATCTGCGCGGCTCATCGGCGGATTGAAGCAGTTCGTCGACTACTATGGACTGCAAGACCAGGCGCATCCGACCTTTGACACGGCGACGCTGAACAAATATCTTACGACGGGGGCGCCGCCGACGCCGTACCAATACCAGACCTTCAAGCCGGAAACAGTGGCCAGCTGGGAATTAGGCTATAAAGGGCTGATATGCAAAAACCTGTTGCTGGACGTCTATGGCTTCTATGCCCAGTACACCAATTTCATTGGGTTGACGGTACTGGTGAAAGACCCGCTGGTACTCGGTCAGACGGCAACCAACACTTTCGGTATCTATACGAACAGCCCCACAAAGGTGAATACGGGTGGCGGGGGGATCGGGCTTGACTATTCGCTGCCGGCCGGTTGGCTCTTATCGGGCAATTACGTGTACAGCACGATCTCCAGCAAGGATGTGAACCAACAGACGGATTTCAATACGCCGAAGCACAAATTCAATTTGACGGTGGCCAATTATTCGATCGCCAAGGTCTATGGCTTCAACCTGACCTATCGTTGGCAGGAGGGCTATCTGTATCAGTCTTCCTTTATTACCGGCTATACTCCGGCCTTTGGGACCCTGGATGCCCAGATCAGCATGAAGCTGCCCAAGCTGGATCATAGCTTGATCAAGATCGGGGCTTCCAATCTGTTAAATTACTATCACGTGGATGCGATCGGGGATGCGCGGATCGGCGGGTTATACTATATCAGCTTTGGATATAATATATTATAAATCGCCTTCGGCGGAGAGCGGTCTAAGACAGTCTCGTTTTATACATTAAACCTGAAGTGCATCACGTCCCCGTCTTTGACGATATACTCTTTTCCTTCAATGCGGAGGCGGCCGTTCTCGCGGGCGGCTGCTTCCGATCCATACTGAATGAAATCCTTATACGCGATAACTTCGGCCTTTATAAAACCTTTCTCGAAGTCGGTGTGGATCACCGCGGCTGCCTGCGGCGCCCTCCAGCCTTCATGGATCGTCCAGGCCCGCACTTCCTGTTCGCCGGCGGTGAAATAAGTGGCGAGGTTCAGGAGCTTGTAGGTGGTTCGGATGAGCTTATTGAGGGCCGGTTCGCTCATTTTGTATTCTTCCATGAATAGCTGGCGGTCCGCGAGGTCTTCCATTTCAGCGATTTGCGCTTCGATCGAATTATTCATTACGATGATCTGTGCCTGCTCGCCGGCGACGGCGGCGGCGAGGGCATTGGAGAATGCGTTACCCGTATGCATGGAGGCTTCATCGACGTTCGCCACATAGAGGACAGGCTTCTCCGTCAGCAGAAAGAGATCGGCTATGGCTGACTGTTCTTCCTTCGACAAAGCCAATTCCCGGATATTGCGTCCTTTTTCCAGGTGTTCGCGGCAGCGCCGGAGGGTCTCATATTCGGCTTTCACTTTCGGATCGGCGGTCTTCAGCATCTTTTCGGTTCGGGACAGCTTCTTCTCTACGCTTTCCAGGTCTTTCAGCTGGAGTTCGGTGTCGATAATCTCCTTGTCAGCGACGGGATTGATGGCGCCTTCGTCGCGAAGGATGTTTTCGTCTTCGAAACAGCGGATGACGTGGACGATGGCGTCGACTTCGCGAATGTTGGCGAGGAACTTGTTGCCCAATCCCTCTCCCTTACTCGCGCCCTTTACGAGGCCAGCGATATCGACGATCTGCAGCTGGGTCGGAACGATACGGTGCGGCTTTACCAGGGCCGCGAGCTTATCCAGCCGTTCATCGGGGACGTCCACAAGCCCGGTGTTGGGTTCGATCGTGCAGAACCGGTAATTGCTGGCCTGCGCTTTCGCGCTGTTGCTGACGGCATTGAATAAAGTCGATTTCCCTACATTCGGCAATCCTACGATACCTGCTTGTAACGCCATAATTTCTCCGTTGAGGCCGCAAAATTAGGCAATTAATGTTAATTTGGGGCATGGCATTAAGCAGAATCTGGGCGGCATTCATTTTGGTCTCGATAGTGGTGGCGGCGGTTCGGTATGTATGTGTGCCGGCGGATAAGGAGATCTTTTCGCAGATGGTCACGGGCAAGTTAGGAGATACGATCCGGGTGGCGGCGCCCGGGGTGCCTGTGGCGGCCTCGACGGCCACAACGGTTCATCGTCCGGCTGCTTCGCCGGAATATCGGCTTCAAAAGGCAGACGGTATCATCGGCACGTGCAGCTATGCGGTTACGCTGGCAATCGGATTGATCGGGATCATGGCGTTGTTCATGGGGCTGGTCAGCATTGCTGAAGCTGCCGGGGGCATGCGGTTCCTCGCAAGGATCACCGGGCCTTTCTTTTCGAAACTGTTTCCCGATGTGCCGAAAGGTCATCCGGCCATGGGGCATATGGTGATGAATTTCTCGGCCAACCTGTTGGGACTTGACAATGCTGCCACTCCGTTTGCACTGAAGGCCATGGAAAGCTTACAGGAGATCAACCCCGATAAGACAACGGCGTCGAACGCGCAGATCATGTTCCTTTGTTTGCACCAGTCGGGACTCCAGCTGATACCGGTAAGCGTGATCGCGCTTCTTGCCGCTAACGGGGCTTCCAATCCCACGGATGTCTTTTTACCCATCGTTATCGCTACTTTTCTGACCACGCTGGCTTCGATGAGCATTGTGGCGTTCAGGCAGCGGATCAACCTGTTCCAGCCTGCTATCCTGGTTTGGATAGGGACCCTATCGGTGTTGATCGGTGCGCTGGTCGTATACCTCCGAAAACTGGATTACGACGGCGTCCAATCTTTTTCGCGTGCGTTCAGCAGCGGACTGATCCTTTTCATCTTTCTGGTGATCGTTGGCGTGGCGCTATACCGGAAAGTCAATCTCTTCGATTCCTTCGTTCAGGGGGCAAAGGGCGGGTTCGATACCGCGATCCGGATCATTCCTTATCTCGTTGGGATGTTGGTCGCGATCAGCCTGCTGCGGACGAGCGGGACTTTCGATGTGATCATGGATGGGTTGCGACATTTATTCCGGGCCATGGGCGCCGATACGCGGTTTGTCGACGGGTTGCCGACGGCCCTGATAAAGCCCCTGTCAAGCGCCGGCTCACGCGGAATGCTGGCGGACACCATGAGAACGGTTGGAAAGGATAGTTTTGCCGCGCATCTTTCGGCCATCCTTCAGGGTTCATCGGAGTCCACCTTCTATGTCGCCGCGGTGTATTTTGGTTCGGTAGCGATCCGCAATACGCGATATTCGATCGGGGCCATGCTGCTGGCCGATGTGGTGAGTATCGTCAGCTCGATATTCCTCTGTTATTTATTCTTTGGACAGCTGCATTAGTGGCTCCGCCCCGGGGCCATCAATGGCCAAAGGTGAACCGGGCCGTCAGGCCAAAGGCATCCGGGACGAAGTTTATGCTTGGGATGATGTCCAGCTCGGGTTTCCAGTCCAGCGACAGGTTGACGGGAGCATTGGGGAATTTGTAGTCGAGGCCTACGACACCGGTAGGGCCAAACCAGGTCTGGCCACTTTCGAACCCGACATAGGCGCCGCCGCCATAGAACCAGGTGAAGGCCGGTGTGGCGCCGATCAATTGGTGGCGTTCATAGAGGCCGCCCAGACCGAAACGGGAGCCAAAGGAGGCCAACGCTTCCACGGCGTTGGTCTGGTCGATGAAATATTTGAAACTGATCGAATTGTTGATAGTGGGAGCGGCCGTACTAAAGCGGATGCCGACGGCCATTTTGTAGTCCGGTGCGCCCGGCGAGCCGGTGGTGTCTTGCGCCGACGCCGGATTGTACAAACCGCCGATGATCAGAAGGATCAGACCAAGGATTAGCATTCGCATATGAAGGGTTTGAGTAGTTGGAACGAAAATAGGGGGCCGCGTATTAAATTGAGGTTGTTAGAACTTTCTTAAAATGCGTCAGGGATGCCGCTTCGGCTGTTGCTTTGGTTTAATGATCGGGATGGTCGGGAGGGCGGCGCGTTGCGAACCCGGTGCCTGCTCAGCGGCTTGTTCGGCGGCTTCGAAGCTTTCCTCTTCATTCTCGTTGTGCAGCGACTCGAACATCGCCTGCTTGGATTTCGGTCTTCTCTTTTCCAGCCATTTGAAGCCGCGCAGGATCATATCGTCGGGGTTAACCCTTCGCATGGGGGTCATCGTGCCTTCGGCATCGTTGCGGAGGACGACCCGGTCCAGTTCTTTGCCTTTTGGCTTGCCGGCGGAATCCACGGCGATATTGCCGGCCGAGTCGAGTTTGGGGGCGAAGATCATATCGATGATGTCTCCATGGGCGCGGTTTGCGCCGGTATAGGCCTTGTTATCGTCCGCGACATAGTAGATGCTTTCCGAATTGCCTTTGGCCCGGATATAATCGATCTCGCCGTCCAGGAAGAAGCAATTGATGGTAGTGCCTTTCAGCTGGTTGTAGAGCGATTTGGCCACGCGGTTGACGGCCAATGCATTCTCGAATACATAGAGGCGGTTCGCCTTTTTGTTCTTCGTGTACATATACATGGTATCACCGGTGATCTGGTAGTTGCCGTTCCCCCACGCAACGGGATCGTAGTATAACCGGAAGATTGAGTCCTTTGTCGAATAATAGAGGCTGTCTGACACCGCTTGCAGGGAATCGGAGAAAATCCGGACATGGTGATAGCCGATGATATACCGGAGGGTGCTGTCGGTCGGCGGCAGGTGGGCGATGCTGTCGGCATAGTGCTGCTGGACCGCGACGTCCCGGAGGCTGTCGTCTCTTCGTCGCAGCGCAAAGCTGTCCACCGGTATCGGCAGGCCGTTATGGGTCAGTGCGCTGTCGGTCCACCCGCCCTTTTTTTTGAGGCTATCCGCGAGTCGCCTGGTTCGGATGGTATCTCCTCTGGCGAGGGCTTGCGCGATGGTGGTATCGAGGTCTTTTCGTCGCAGGATGCTGTCTGCGACGGCCTTTGCACGGGCCTTTGCGGTGAAGCCTGCCCTTCGGACGCTATCGACGGCGTCCCGCTGTCGCTTCTTCACGGCCGCGGCTGCGGCCCGAACGCTGTCCCGATCGGCCTTTTGCTTAACCTTTAAGGCATATTTGGCGTCGCTGATGCTATCTTTTACGGCCTGGACCTTCCTCGCAATACTATCCTTCACGGCCTGTACGATTGCCCGGGCGCTGTCGATCCGGGCTTTTGCCAGCTCCTTCTCCAGCTTTTTCCGTTGTTTGTCATTGAGATGCTTTGTCGTGTCAGCCAATGCCGCGGCGAGCCGGTCTACCTGGGTGCTGTCTTTTTTGACGGTCCGCTTCGTTGTATCCCCGCGCAATCCGGCAAGGGTATCCAAGCCTAGCCGGTGAAGGCTGTCTAACCCAAGTCGGGCAAGGCTATCCGCCGCTCCGGGGGAGAGGCTGTCGCTCCGGTCCATATTGAGGGAGTCGGTCCGTGCGGCGATGGAATCCCTATAGGCTTTTGCCAGCGCGGCCACGTGCAGGCTGTCCGCCGCTCTTTTTTCAAGGCTGTCGATATAGATCCGGTGCAGGCTATCCTGATGGGCCAGGATCTTCTGTTCGACTTCGAAGTCCACCAGCCGGGCCGACCTGAATGTGTCGGCAGTGATATAGATGGAGTCCTTGTCCTGCTTGATGATCATCATCGGGCGTTTGGTGGCCAGGAAGGTGTTCTTCTTCCGGTTGTTGATCATATGGTCCGCTACCAGGCGGATGCCCTGGGCGGTATCCCGATAGTCGGCGTTCCCGTCGGCGGTGCTGATGCCGGTGCTGTCATCGACATTGACGTCGTTCCCGGTGATCAGTTGGGATCCGTCGGTAATGACAGGCTGATGGTTCAGGCCCCTGGTGAATTTTGCCTTTTTGTTCTGGAGGTCATAGTTCCCGGACCAGGTGGTGACGGTTCGATGGGTCGTATCCTTAAACAGCACGTCGGTTTTGGTGATAAAGGTCGAAAGCTGGGACTGGGTATTATAGACCAGGCTGTCCGCGGAGAGATCGTATTGCGGGTCGCGCAGGATGACATTGCCGCTGAAATGGACATCTTTGCTGTCTTCGAAATAAACACCGCGGTCGCTGGTCAGGACCGATTCCTTATTGACGATCTTACCCCCATGGTTGTAGGTACCCAGATGGAGATTCATATCATAGTCGAGCGCGTCACTGGTGAGGATGCCTTTGCCATCGGTGAGCCTGACATTTTTTTCAAAATGCACAAATTTCTTACTCACCAGGTATTTCATGTAGTCCGAATAGATATTGACGGAGTCGTTGTCGTTGATATGGACGTTACCGAAGCACTCGATATAGTCTTCGTGAGGATTCATGCGCAGGCTGTCGCAGAAGATCAGGGTCGTTTCCTGCTGGATCTCGACATGGTGGACGAGGGTGGTGATGGTGGTTGCGGAATCTATCTGTTCGGAATGGTAGATCTCGTCATTCAGGATCTTGACGATCTTGACGGTGTCGCTGCCGGGGCGGCCGAAGGCGACCTGGCCCTCAACGCGGGTTGCGGCGGTGAATAGTATGATGCAGACGAATACCCAATTTCCACAGGCCGATAGCCATCTATTCATCCGCTGAATTATTGGTTAACAGGTTTCGACGCCGAAGAATCAGCCGCAGGGCTCGTTAGCGGCCCCGTCTTATCCTTTTTCCCGAATACGGAGATATTGACATAGCGTTTCGGGTGGACCCGGAAGTCATCCAGCAGCGTGTTCAGGCTCCGGGTAGTGGATTCCAAATTCTGGTAGAGTCGTTTATCGTTCATGAGAAGACCGAGGGTGCCGTTTGTGCTGTTGATACGTCCGATAGTTGCCCGCAGGTCGCTGAGGGTGCTATTCAGGTTCTGAACGGTCTCGGGAATTCTCGCGGAAGCAAGGCCGGCCGTTGTCCGGTCCATATTGTCCAGCGTGTGGGTGATATGGTCGTTGTTCTTCGAGAGGTTACCCGTGAATTCGTTGAGGTTCTTGAGCGACTGGGCGAGGTAGCCGGTCTGGCCGTTGAGGAGCTTCTCCAACTCGGCACTGGAATTGGCCAAATTGGCGATGATCGCGCTGAAGTTGTGTTTTGTTCTCGGATCGAACATCGTCCCGATGACTTCGACAAGCGAGTCAAGAGAGGTCAGGGTACCGTTCAGTTTGGCAACGATCGGATCGATATTTTGCTGAATTTGAGCGATGATATTTGGTTTCTTTTTTGTGAGGAGGGTATCGCCGCTGTCCAGGTATTCGGTCGCATCGCCCTTTGTGATGACGACGGTAGGGGAGATCAGCAGACCGGGGTTCAGCGTAGCGACGGAGTTGACGGGGATATGAACGTCTTTTTTGAGGGTGATGGTCACCAGGATGCCATGGCTTAGATCTTTGTCGGTCTCGGAAATTGCGGAAATATTCCCGATAGTGAGGCCGTCGATTTGCACGGCGTTGGAGACCTCCATTCCGTCGACGTTATCGAAGAGGGCGTATAATTTTTTAGCATGCTGGAACAAGCTGCTGCCTTTCAGAAAATTAAAGCCCAGGATCAGACCGGCGAGAGCGATGACTGCCATCAGGCCGACCTTGGTTTCGTTCGCTATCTTCATTCCGCTAAATTAGGCTATTTTTACCGGTTATTCCGGACTGCCGGGGAATCGGCGCTATTGATGGGATGACCTTCGAGCGTCGCTTTATATCGTTTGAGCGCGACGATGATATTGCGGGCTACTTCATTCTGGCCGTCTTCGCTGTTGAGGTATTTCTCTTCGTCTTCGTTGCTAAGGAAGCCGGTTTCGATCAATACGCTTGGCATGCCGGTGGCCTCGAGTACGCGAATGCCTTCGTCCCGTTGAATGACGCCTTCGCTTTCCCGGCCTGCTTTGGTGAATTCGTCTTCGACAAGGGTGGCGAAGAGGGCGCTGTTGGCGAAATATTTCTGTTCATACAGTTCGGCGCGCATCCGTGCGACGGGGGAGCTCATATCGAATACGGCGCTGTCGGCGTTTTGTTCACCGGAGGTGCTGTCGGGGTCATCGCCCTCGCCGCGCTCGGTGATGGAATTGCCCTTTCTTCCGCTGCGGTCGGCCTTCCAGATAAAGGCTTCCGTACCCTTACGGGTATGATGCCCGGTATAGCTCTCGTAGATAGGAACACGATGTCTGCGTTTGCCTTTTCCCACATATTTATGCCCGACGATCCGATGAGCGGTATAAGAGCCGGCGGGGTGGCCGTCGTTATCGCAATGGATGCAGATAAAGAGATCGCCCCTGGACCGGTTGGCCAGATCGGCGCGATAGTTCAGCCCGGCAGCAAGTGCCGCATGATAGGAATAGCCGGAGGGCACGTCGGGACCAACACCCGGCATAACATCGGTGGTCCGGGTGAAAATGACCTTTATGTCGGGGAAGGCTTCATTGATAGCCTGACCCAGCTTCATGGAAATGGACAGGGCCACATCCTTTTCTTTGGAGAACAGGCCGCTGGTCCCGTTGTCGAATCCGCCATGGCCGGGGTCGATGATGATCGTTCGGATGGCTTGTTTCTGAGGGGGTCGCGGGCCTTTGGTAACCCGGTCGCCGGGATAGAAGGAAGTCAGGGCGAAGAAAGCTCCGCCCGTCAACAATACAAAGAAGTGTTTCGATGGTTTCATTCTCGTTTTATAGCATTCCCTTTCGGGGGTGTTGTTCCATTAACGTTTTTTGTCCCGGGATGTTCGCCGGAGGTTAGGTTAACATATTGACGGAAGGCGGTCAGGATATTGGCGACCACCTGGTCTTGACCAGATTGGCTATTCAAATACCGCTCCTCTTCCTTATTGGTCAGGTACCCGGTCTCGATGAGTACGCTGGGCATTCCTGTTGCCTGAAGGACCCCGATCCCGATCTGCCGTTGCAGGACGCCTTCACTTCGGCGACCGGCTCCTTTGAACGCATTTTCGACAAGGGTACCGAATAAGGCGCTGTTCGCAAAATATTTTTTCTCGTACAGCAGAGCGCTCATCCGGGCTTCCGGGGTGCTGAGATCGTAGGCGCTATTGTCGGTATCGCCCATATTCTCGCCGTTCCGCTGGTTGATCGCCTCGCCTTTCGGGATGCTGCGATCGGCCTTCCAGATATAGGTGGCGGTGCCGGTCTTGCTGTTCGTGATCCAGCGGGTCACGTAGACCGGTACCTTATGTCGCTTCCTTCCCCTGCCGACTATTTTGTATCCGGTCAAGTCCTGTACGGAATAACGTCCGGCAGGCTGGCCGTTCGAGTTGCAATGGATGCAAATGAAGAGATCGCCATGTTCCCGGTTGGCAAGCCCGGCGCGGTATCGGATGGCGTCCCGGATCGTCTTGCAATTGCCAGGAAGCTCATCCGTTGTTCGGGTATAAACGACGTTCAGGTCGGGATATTCCCGTTGCAAGGCCTTTCCCAACTTGAGCGAGATGCTAAGCGCAACGTTCTTCTCCTTACTAAATAATCCGTGCGTGCCCGGATCGATCCCGCCGTGACCCGGGTCGATGATGACCGTATGCAGCGAAGGTTTTTGCGGCGGCGGCATCTTGTCAAAGGACTGGAAGCCGAATGCGCTCCCATAAAGCATTAACAAGGCGGCCGTCTTTCTGATCATAGTCCTATATTTTGCCAAATCCCTTTAATCTTCACATAATCTTATGGGAGTAATAGCTATTTTTGCCGCGTACCTTATCGCCGAAACCTACTCGTTGCTTAAAATGTATGAACAATAACGGACGCAAAATTACTTCAAAATCTTTACTGATATTGATATTTACTGTCCTATTCTTCTCAGTAACGTTCAATAGTCCCGCAAATTATTCACCTGCCGTCCGTTTTGGCAAAACTCTAACATCTTCGCCTATTGCGGCTGACACGACCCGGCCTTTTCTTCACGACAGCATCCCGCCCGCAAGGCTGCCTTCCATAGATACGAGCTACCGGAATATTCACAGTGACACGGCCCGGTATTCGACGATCAGGCTCCGGTATGGCCGTAGCGTGGATACGCCCGACTATCGGATATCCAAAGATACCATGGAGGCGGAGGTCAATTACAAGGCGACGGACTCCATCGTTATGAAGGTCCATTCGCATCAGGTCGCGCTTTATTCCAAGGCAGATGTTCAGGAAAAAGATGCACACCTGACGGCCGACCGCATCATGCTTGACCAGGATCGGAATTTGGTGATCGCTTCGCCGACCCGGGACTCGGCTGGTAATGTGATCGGACTGCCGAAAATGGTCCAGGCGGACAACACGATGACGTCTGATTCCATTATTTATAACACGAAGACCCAGAAAGGGGTCACCCAGCATACGTATACGGTTTCGGGTCAGATGTACGTCCACGCGGAAAAGATGAAGAAGATCACGCCGGAGGAGTATTTTGGCTACCGCGGCGTATTTACCACCTGCGATCTCGACACGCCCCATTTTGCCTTCCGGACCAACAAGATGAAGATCGTCAACCAGAAGATGGCCATTACGGGCCCGATCCATCCGGAATTCGAAGGAGTGCCCATCCCGATCTATATTCCTTTCGGCTTCTTTCCGCTCACCCAGGGCCGCCATTCGGGGCTGCTCCCGCCGGAGTTCACCTCCAGCGATCAGGCGGGGATCGGGTTGACGGGCCTCGGGTATTACAAGGTCATCAACGACTATTTCGACATGATCTTCCGGACGGACCTGTACTCATATGGCGGCTGGGCGGCCTATTTCACACCCACGTACCGGGTCCGCTACAAGTACAGCGGGCAGGTAAATTTTACGTATCAGAACACCAAACTGCTTGCATCGTCGGGGTCCGATGCCTTCCAGAACACAAAGACCTTCAGCTTCAACTGGAGCCATTCCATGGACAGCAAAGCGCGGCCCGGAACCAACTTTTCCGCGAATGTCAATGTCGCGTCAACCAAATTTGCGGCGAGTCAGCTCAACAACCCCACCGCGGCGTACAATAACCAGCTAAGCTCATCCATCACCTATTCCCATACATTCGCTCAAAAGTACAATCTCACGATGAGCGCCAACCACAACCAGGACAATGAGACCCGGCTCATCAACGTATCGCTCCCCAATCTATCGTTCACGGCGCCGGTGTCCTATCCGCTCCAAAGCAAGAATTTTGTGGGGACGCCCAAATGGTATGAGAAGCTGGGGATCGGTCTCAGTACTACGGTAACCGGCGGCGCCAGCTTCTATGATTCGCTGTTCACGCTGAAGCGGGTGATCGACACGTTCCAGTGGGGCGCCCAGAACAGTATTCCGATCAGCCTGGTGCTGCCGTTCAAGGGCCCGATCCAGGTCACGCCAGGCGTTAGCCTGCAGGAGCGGGTATATTCAAGACGGATGTACCGGCATTACGATGCCGGGTTCAATAAGGTGGATACGGATGCCATTCAGAAGGGCATTTTCCAGGAAGAAAGTATGTCATACAGCCTGAGCATGGCTTCCGCGATCTTCGGTACTTTTCAGGGGTTCGGTCGAAACAGCACGCTGATGGGTATCCGCCATGTCATCCGGCCTACCGTGAGCTTTTCTTATACGCCCAACTTTGCCGGCAAGGACTGGTATACGATCCGAACGCCCTATGACTCGGGCGACGTGACAAAATTCACCCCTACCCGAAGGGTATCGTACTATGACGGGGCAACGTATGGGCCGTTCTCGGAGGGGACGTTCGGAGGCATCTCGTTCGGGCTGGACAACCACTTCGAGATCAAGACCCGATCGAAGATTGACACATCGAGCGCGGGTATCAAAAAGACCACGATCATTGACGGATTAGGGGTGACTGGGAGCTACAACTACCTGGCCGACTCCTTCAAATTATCGAATTTCACCCTATATCTCCGAAGTACGCTTTTCAAGAATATTAATATAACGGCGGGCGCCATCATTGACCCATATCAGCATAACTCGCACGGCACGGATATCGACAAATATGCCTGGGAGGGGAAATCGTTTTCGGTCGGGCGGATCACCAGCGGGAATCTGGCGATCTCCACGAGCTTCAAGAGCGCTCCGACCGATCAGAAGTTGGCTGACCAGAAAGCGGCGGCACAAGGATCGGACCAGATCCCGATGACCATGGAGGAGCAGCAGGCGCAGCTGAATTATATCCGGCAAAACCCGGCGCAGTTCGCGGACTTCAATATCCCCTGGTCGGTCAATATTTCCTTTTCCCTCAATTTTACCAATCAGTTACAGTCCAATTACAGCTATGCCACGACGATAACATCCAGTGTCAACTGGAGCGGCGACTTCAACCTCACGGAGAAATGGAAGATCGGGTTGAACGGTTATTATGACGTGAAGAACGCGCAGATGCAGTCGCTCACGGCATCCATTTCCAGGGACCTGCACTGCTGGCAGATGTCCATCAACGTTACCCCGGTGGGGTACACTCACTTCTTCAGCATCACGATCAATCCGAAATCGGCTATCCTGCAGGACCTGAAGATCAACCGGACCAAGTATTTCTATAATGAATAGCTTATTGGGCGCCTTTCTCGTAATAGTCGCGCATGATGACGAAGACCCTTTGTTTGAGGCTTTCGACCGAATCTTCCGGTGTCGGGGCGATGGGGTCGAGGAAGTGCATGGCCAGTGGGTGGGGCCGCAAATAAAACGTCTTGTCGGCCGGCATGATCTGCCGGCTATGGAAAATTATGGCCGGGATGATCTCCCTTCCCGTGCTGATGGCGAGGCGAAAAGCTCCGTCGTGGAAGGACTTTAGCGGCTCGGGCGTTTTATTGCGGGTTCCTTCCGGGTAAATGCACATGTGCAGGCCCATGTCCAGCGCGTCTTTCATTTTTACGAAGCTGTCCCGGCGGCTGGTTTCGCTCTTCCGGTCGACCAGTACACTACCGGTGCGGTACATCATGCCGAACAATGGGACCCTGGCCATTTCGATCTTCGCGATGGTCTTATTACCGCCGGGGATACCGGGGGAGGTCACCGGTACGTCGATGAGGGCGTTATGATTGCAGACGACGATATAGGTATGGCCCTTCACGAATTTTTCTTTTCCTCTTATCCGCAGCGGGCAGCCGGCAAGCGGGAGGAAAACACCCATCCATACCCGTGAATAGCGGGTGAACCAATTGGTTTTTGCGGGGTCGCAGCGGAAATAGCAGAAGATAAGGAAGGGGATCATAAAGATCAGCATAGTGACCACAAAGATCAGGATGCACCAGACTGCCCAGATCCGGCCGAGGATATTCCAAATGTCAAACTTTTTTTTCATGGTTGTAGCGTTTGGTTCCATGTCCTGTCGATACGATCCTAGTTCAATGTCCAGTCGACCGGGTCAATGCCTTTGCTCATGAGCCAGGTGTTGGCGCGGGAGAAGTGGCGGCAGCCGAAAAAACCCCGGTCGGCTGAGAAGGGGGATGGGTGGGCTGCTTTCAGCACCAGGTGTTTCGTTTCGTCGACGAGCGCTTGTTTCTCCTGGGCGAATTTGCCCCAGAGCAGGAAGACGACATGCGGTTTTTGCGCGGATATTTTACCGATCACCGCATCGGTGAATTCGGCCCAGCCGATCCTGGCGTGGCTCATCGGATCGTTGGCGCGGACCGTTAGTGACGCATTGAGCAGGAGGACGCCCTGTTCCGCCCAGTGAGTAAGGTTTCCGTGGTTGGGGACGGTCATGCCGATATCGGTATGGAGCTCTTTAAAGATATTGATCAGGGATGGGGGAGGGGGGATGCCTTTCGGGACAGAGAAGCTCAGGCCGTGGGCCTGACCGGGCCCGTGATAGGGATCCTGGCCGAGAAGCACGATCTTTACGTTATCGAAGGGGGTTGTGTTGAAAGCGTTGAAGATGAGGCTGCCCGGCGGGTAAATAGTGGTCCCGCTCATTTTCTCCGATTTTAGGAAGGTGATGATCTGCAGGAAATAGGGTTTGGCGAACTCCTGTTTCAGCGTTTGTTTCCAGCTTTCTTCGATCTTTACATCCATAGATGGGTGTTTACGCCGTTCCCGCCGCGGCGGGATGGAGGGCCGAAGATAGGTAAAAATGGACAGCGGCTGTATCGAATAAGAACAGTATTCGGGGCTAGCTCTTCCAAAACTCATTGCCTTTCAGGCGTTAGCGTTCTGGCATCACATTCGATGGAGATTTGGCATGATTAGAAACTTCCTGGTGGTCGCTTACCGAAATCTTCGGCGGAACAAAGCCTTTTCGGCTATCAATATCGTGGGCCTGGCAATTGGTATTGCGACCTGTCTGCTCATTCTTTTGTTTGTTGGTCATGAGCTGAGTTACGACCGCTTCAACGATAAGGCGGATCGCATTGTGCGCGTAACTTTTCAAGCCAGGATGCAGGGAGGACTCATTAACGAGGCCTTTGTCATGCCGCCTGTGGGCCCGACGCTCAAGAAAGACTTCCCCGAAGTCCTGGAGGCCACCCGGATCCGGACTTTTGGGATGCCAAGGCTCAGCAATGGTAAGGAAGTATTCCGGGAAGGCGCCTTTGCGTTCGTAGATTCCAATTTCTTCCGGGTCTTCACCATTCCGCTGGTCGAGGGAGATGCCTCAACTGCGCTGATACAGCCTAACAGCGTTGTGATTACAAAGGCTGTAGCCCGGAAATACTTTGGCATGGGCGATGCGCTTGGAAAGACCATTGTTTTCAAGGAAGACAACCTGGCCCCGATGAAGGTCACGGGCGTTATAGATGAGATCCCGGAAAATTCGCATTTTCATTTCGGCCTTCTTGCCGCTATGGCGGGACTGCCTGAAGCCAAGGATCCTACCTGGATGGATGGCAGCTTTCATACGTATCTTCTGCTGACGAAGGGCTATGATTATAGGAAATTGGAAGCTCAACTGCCGCGGGAAGTAGATAAATATATTACCCCTCAGTTCCAGAAGGGACTTGGCATTTCTCTCGGCGACTACCGAAAGGCTGGCAACAGCATCAATCTCCTGCTCCAGCCGCTGACGGATATCCATTTGTATTCCAATCTGGGTGGCGAGATGGAACCAGGCGGGGATATCCGGTATGTATGCATCTTTAGTGTGGTCGCCGTCTTTATGCTCCTGATCGCATGTATCAACTTCATGAATCTGTCTACTGCGAGCGCCTCCAAACGCGCCCGGGAAGTAGGTATCCGGAAAGTGCTGGGGTCGATGAAAGGACAGCTGGTGGGACAATTCCTTTCAGAATCGTTGTTATTGACCGCTTTCTCCTTGGGGTTGGCGCTGTTGCTGTTGTATGCGGCCCTTCCTCTCTTCAATGAGCTAACCGGGCAGAGCCTGAGCATTCACTGGGGATCGATGCCCTGGCTAGTGCCGGCCCTGATCGGATTCGGGCTGTTCACCGGGGTGCTGGCAGGAAGCTACCCGGCGTTCTTCCTTTCTTCCTTCAACCCTATCAACGTACTCAAGGGCCGGCTGACAGGCGGCAAAGGCGGAACAATCTTACGTAGCGGGCTGGTAGTCTTCCAGTTCATTATTTCTATTAGTCTGATTGTCGGCACTGTGGTCGTTTATCGCCAACTCTCCTTTATCCGGCATGAGCGCCTGGGTTATGACCGGGATCAGGTGGTGGTAGTGCAGGAGGCCTGGTGGCTGGGCAAGAACCTGGAGGCTTACCGTCGGGGATTGCTGGACGACCCGCGGGTAGCCAGTGTAAGCCTTTCCGGTTTTCTTCCTGCCGGTGAAACTTATGGTAGCACTTATATGGTCAATCCCGATGGGAACGCTACCCAATTGGTGAAGACGGTCTGCTACCAGGTAGATGACAGCTATATCCCAACGCTGGGGATGCAACTGGCGGTCGGCCGGAATTTCTCAAAGACATTCGGCACCGATTCGACGTCCGTCATCGTCAACGAAACGGCCGTCAGGACTTTCGGCTGGGGACAGAATTCCCTGGGTCGAATTATTGCACACAAGGAAGACGATGGCACCCGAAAAGTATACCAGGTGATCGGTGTCGTCAAAGACTTTCATTTCCGGTCTTTCCACGAGCTGATTACACCGGTCGTCATGGAATTGGGCGGGGATGCCAGCAATATGATCGTTCGGACGAGAACAAAAGATTACGCCGGACTGCTGGTGGAGATGAAAAGGAAATGGACGGCGGCCGGAGCGGAAGCCCCTTTTACTTATTCCTTCCTGGACGCCCGCTTTAACGACATGATCAAGGCCGAAGAGACTATCGGCCGTATCCTCGGCATTTTCGCGGGGCTCACGATCTTCGTGGCCTGTCTGGGGCTGTTCGGGCTCGCGACTTTTACCGCTGAACAGCGCACAAAAGAGATCGGTATTCGCAAGATTCTTGGCGCGGACACGGGCGCGATCGTTGCTTTATTGTCGAGGGACTTCCTGCGATTGGTCGGGCTGGCATTTTTGATCGCCGCGCCGGTTGCCTGGCTGGCGATGAACCGGTGGCTGCAGGATTTTGCTTACCGGGTCAGCATCGCCTGGTGGATATTTGCAATTGCTGCGGGGCTGACGCTGGCGATAACGCTGCTGACCATCAGTCTCCGGGCCGTGCAGGCTGCCCTGGCTAACCCGGTGGATAGCTTGCGCACGGAGTAACCGGGTTGCTTGGCTCGTTGGCGATTTTTCTTTATTTTCGCGGCCGGCGGCCGCATGGGTCGCCGTTGATTTTCGACCGGGTAGCTCAGCTGAATAGAGCTCCTGCCTTCTAAGCAGGTGGTCGTGGGTTTGAATCCCGCCCCGGTCACATGGGCGCAATGCAAATTGCGCCATTTTCTTTTAAAACCATCTTCCCCCTGTACGGCCGGGCGATCGACCCAGAACTCTCCCTGGTATTTGGATACGCCGATCAGATCTGGCAAACAAAAAACACCCGTCTTTAACGGGTGCTGTTTCACTAGCCATCTATAAAAAGAGCCTTAAAGTAGATCATGCATAGACTGCTGTGTCAATTTCAATATCATTTTCTACTTTGACTACCCCTGGTGCAAGCCAAGCTTGCCTTTCAGCTTCTTTTCTTTCTGCCCAGGAACGAACTTTCCCACTCAGCGTAACCGTACCGCCATCAACCTCGACCGTGATACTGTCCGAATCCACCGTTGCGCTTCGTAAAAAGGCAGATTTGATCTTTTGCCTGATCTCGCTTGGAGTTGCTTTAGGACTGACCCTGATGTTGTTGATTACGCCCGTCACGCCTTCAAGTTTTTCAACCGCTCTTTGTGCGGCATTTTTCTCGAACCCCCATTCAACAGACCCTTCCAGCGTTACCCAGCCATTCTCTACCTTAACTTTGATCTTATCCTTCGGCACCAATACCGACCATTTGAATGCGCTTTGAATTGCTTCTGCAATATCAATGTCCTTTTTCTTTCCGCTTTCCGATAGCCTGACCTCGATCTTTTGAACAACGGCCGTTACCCCTGAAATTTTTTTGACCGCATTCTCCGCCGAGAGCTTCTTCCAGTAGGAATCAACAATGCCAGTGAGCGTTACAATTCCATTTTTTACCGACGCACCGATTTCGCTTGAACTGAGATAAGGATCCCATTTTAGTTCGTCCTGAACATCTTTCAGGATTTCAGCATCTGTCTTCATTTTATCCTCCTTTTTTTTGTCGTTAAATAAATATGCAGAAAAATTTGTGCTTGCTATGACTTCCCTATGCCGGTTATAAACCCTTCATGAACCATTTCTTTATACACCGTCTTTGCCGATTCCGCCATCAGCTTATCGACACGCACCGGATCTGCCGATTTTGTTATTCCGCTCCAGATAAGCTTATCGCTTTTTAGCGAGTAGACATTCGTCTCTATTCTATAGGTTTTTGTCGTCTCATAATGGCCCGGGTCATAAAAAGCTCCCCAGGAATGCCAGTAATAACCCCAAAATCTGCCATAGTAAACGGGATACGCCCCCGGCACCCATTTCAGCTCCTTATCCACATCCACCAGTCGCATGATGATGACGCCGTCAAACCCTTCGCCTTTTATTTTTTCGCGGATACTCTCTTCATTCTCTTCCTTAATGTCCTTTGTCAGGTATAAATAAGATGGAACGCCTTTTCCTTTTAATAAAGCACATAATTGGTCTTCGGCCGATCTTCGGGCGCCTTCATTTTTTAATAGGCCTACAACCATCACTTTATTGAGCTGGGAGAAATCTACGGTCACAGAAGGGTCGCGCCAGCTTCTTTCAATGTGTGTGCTGGTACAGCACAGTATTCCGAAACAGAACACGACTGCCAAAATGATCTTTTTCATGTTTTTTATTTTTATTGAACGATGATTTTCACCAGCATGTCCCCGGCTTACAATCCGGTGATCCTGTATGTCGTATGCATTCCTTTCACTTTATCCATAAGGGCGCGGGATTCTTCCTTGATTTTTTCGAATTCATATCTTTCTTCTGTCATCCGCCCGTTGATCAGCCCCAGCTGCAGCTTTATCTTTGCTTCATAGAAATAGATGAATTTTTTTGCAAAAAAAACTTTCTTATCCTCCTTGATGATGGCAATCTTAAGTTGCTCCTCGAAAGAAAAGGCTAGTAACACCAGGTATCTTACCCCAAATTCAAATTCAACAATTTCGTCACTAAAGCCGTCTCCATAGTTAGTAAGATCGTCCGAATAGGCCTCAAGAGCGTCTCCTCCCTTGTAGACCTCCCCCTGAGGCCGATGCCCAGGTTGATATGCCTGCGTCGACCTCCGGTATCGAAGCTTATAAAATTCATCTTTAATCTCTGCCAGGTACTTTTCAAGCATATCATACTCGCTTTTCAACTGCTCCTGGAGGATCTGGTTCCGGAGCGCTTCCCGTTGTATCTTGTTTCCTTCGATCTGCTGTTCAAAAGAAAGGTATACAAGCATAGCGCCGATCAATCCTACGAAGGGAGCTGTTATCCCGCCAATCGCATTGCCGATTTCCCCTTTCCCTGAGAGCCAGGTGAATGTTGACAATTTGATCAGGACGAGTGGAAAACCAATAGCCAGCACAATACTCAAAAAGAGCAGCCATCTTTTTGATCTTCTACTGAAAACATTCAATTAAGTAGTATTTTCTTCTTTTCAGGCACTTTAATTTTACAAGTTGTGACATATTCATTTGTTTTTAACGGTTTTGAATTATTTATTCAGGCGAGGTCAATTTCTTCACGATGTTAGGTTTATTTGGAAGGATGTACGTTCAACTTCGTTTTGCAGGTGTTTTTGGGGAAATCCTTCTCTTGAAGGAATCAAGTTTATTTCTCAGATCCGTATTTGACTTTCTCGACGAGCTGCTTTTGCCAGTCACCTCTTTGTTCAGGCTTTTTATCGCCTCATAGAATTCTTTGAATTCTTTATCTCTTTTTCCATAACCCAATGCCTCCGCAAAGCGGATCTGGTAATCCGCATTATCGAGCCATCGGTGGATCTCTTCTTCTTCGTCGTTGCCCGAACCTAATAAAGAATCCACTTCTTTCAACATTGCTTCCGCTCTTATCAACGGTAGGGGAACAGAGCGTTCTTCCGACGCGATGGTACTCAAGGCAGTACTTAGCAATAATGCAGCGTCAATTGGCTTCCTCTCCTTATTAAGCCTGCCGGCTTCCTTCAGGGCGTCGGGATAGGTTCCAAAAGGAAGACTGGACGTACTTATGGTCAGTTCGCTTCGCAGGTACAGCAGCAGCTGCCGTGCGTCCTGTAAATATCCTTTGTCTATAAAATATTCCACATCATCCCTTATTTTTTTAAGAACATCCATATCCGTCACCAGGTCGTAGACGGTGACATTGACATCCAGCGGCACAAGACTCATATTTGGCTTGGTAGCGGTCACCACTTCAGCTTTACCGATGGCGCTTTCAATCGATTTCTGAGCTTCCGCCGTTTTATTGGCTAAAAGATACCGTAAGGCATTTCTTGTTTCGGCAACCACGGCGGCAGCTTCTTCAACCATGGTGTCTGAAGCAACAGCCAATGATTCCCGGATCTCATTACTCAACTGCTCCTCCAATTTAAGTTTAGACAGATGCGGATCTGGTGGCTTTGCCGTATATAACGCCGTGTCGTTCTTCCCATCCGGGCCTTTCTTTTCAGTGTCGGCGCTACAAGACAATAAGGTAATGGGCAGCAGCAGTAATAGCGACTGCGTAAATGACAGTTTCATGCTATCTTTTTTAGAATGATGATAAATACCTTGTATTGGAAAATTAGCAGATCAGGACATCACTTGCCGTGTTGGAGGGGTACCGAAAGCCCGGGCTTTATCACGGCCAGAGCTCAGATCCGGAAGAATGAGGGTGTGTATTTTTCTTTTCTACACTGTCGCTAAATCCTGATGCAATTTTAGGAAGATTATTTGCTGGTTTTAAATGATCTTTTGCACAGAACCAATGCAGTATCTTTCATATATAAATACAGGGTAATGTGTATAACTCAAAACTAAGCTTAACCCCTTAATTCATATGCCCTGGTTA
>DASZJO010000059.1:0-7070 GCA_035948015.1 Puia sp. | reverse complement strand
CGAATTCTTTTGCCCAGAGCGCTTTGTGGCCGGCCGGGCAAACGCCCCGCCGGATCCCGGACGCTTTGCGTCCGCCGGTTAGCAGGAAAGGGATCCAGTCGCAATGCTCCACCCACGAGTTGCAGGCATTTCTAACGGAATCATCCACTCGAAGAATATGCAGCAGTTTAGCCCAGAACCATTCGGAGGAGTAGATACCGCCGACGAACTGAAGGTAATTGGTCGGGAAGCGGGTGGCGTGGGAATTGATCTCAGCGGCTTCCCGAACGGCGGTATGGTCTTTCCACAGGACGAATAATGCGTTTGGATTATTGCGGAAGGCGGGCAGTAATCCGAGGGGGGTGCCGGTTTCGTCCACGGCCACGGGGGTAGAGCCTGTCGTATCGATGGAGATGGCCCGGACGTGGCGGGCGGCGGCGGGACCTGCCTGGGAGAGGCAGCTTCGGATGGTTTGTCCGAGGCCCTCGATATAGTCGAGCGGGTGCTGGCGGAACTGGTTTTCAGCGGGGTGGCAGTGAAGGCCGTCTTTCCAGCGGGGGTAGTAGAATATGGCTGATGAGATCTCGGCGCCGTTGCCGGCGTTGATAAGGAGGGAGCGGACTGAGTCGGTCCCGTAGTCTACTCCGATAACAAAATTGTCTTTCTCCATATGGCTGATGTGCGAATTCCTGTCAAAATAACATTTATTTTTTGGGTTTTAAAAAAAAACTTTTTGCGGAGGAGATTGTCGAAACGGGTAGAGGGGAGACGGCAAACTAGTCCTATTTTTAACTGTGGACGGGTGGGGATGGGAAGACAGGCGTAGAGGAGAGACAGGTGGAGATGGGGAGACGGGTGGGGGGTGGGAGGATTTTTGGCGGGGTGTGGTGGGAAGGGAGATTTTGAGGGGATGGATGTGCAACGTGGGTGTTGGGGGTGAGGAGACGGATAGAGGCGGGAGGCGGGGTGACGGTTGGGCCTTTTTTTTGCAGTTATACTGCAGTGAGGGGAAAGTCTTATAAATACGTAAAGATTATTCTATAATACCTTATAGTGACGTAAAAATATCTATAACGTATCTATAAAAACTAGAATTCGTTGATTCCTAGAAGTTTATCAAACCTTTTCGTATTGGTTATACACATAAATAGCCTAAATTGTCCTGCCCCTCAAACTGCCGGAAGAAAATGGAAAAAAAGATCAAAATCAACAGGATCAAGGCCGTCTTAGCAGAAAAAGATATGTCGCATAAGGAATTGGCGATCAGGGTTGGCATCGCGCCCAACAGTGTGACGAGGATTTGTAATAACGAATTCCAACCCACATTGAGACTGTTAAGAGAGATAGCTCTGGCATTGGATGTTGACATCCGGGAATTATTGATCCCCACCCGAACGGTGTGATGGGAGGTGGGGGCCGAGTTTTAGTATCTTTAGCCGGTTTTGTTAAACGAATCTTTTATGGAGCAACGATCTTCCCGGAGCGGCCGGCCTCTGGTATTTTTTCAACTATGGTGTTTATTGTTCCTTCTTATCCCGGTCTGGCGGGTCAGCGCGCAAGAGTATTGGCCGGACAGTCTCAAGCGTGAACTGGCCAAGGCGACGGAATGGCGGCAAAAGGCGCAGATCGCGGGGAGCCTGGCCACTTATTATTTTGGTCAGAACAGGTCCTTATCGGATGAGTATGGGCGGCAGGCGGTAGAGGCGGCGGAAATGAGCCGGGACCGGATGTTGATGATCGGGACCTATTTGTCGAACGGGCATCGGTTCCTGCAGGGGGTCGGCTTGAAGGGAAATCTTGAGATGGCCATGGAAAATTACCGTCGGGCGGAGCAGATCGCGAAGGAAGACAAAATGGATGCGGGGCTGGTGTATACGGATGTAGCTTTTGCGGAGGTCTACCGGACGCTGGGGGATAATGTGCAGGCGATGATCTACAGCAATCAGGCCGTGACGACGGCGGGCGATCTGGACAATGACTCGGTGCAGGTGGCGGCGTCTACATCCCTTGGCGAAAGTTATGAGGCCAGGAACGAGAAATTGCTTGCCTTCCGGAATTATCTGAAGGCGCTGGATGTGGCGGAAAGGGGGAAGAATGACCTGCTGATCCGGAATGCTTCGGCTTTTCTGGCTTATTTCTACCATGGCATCCATGAGGAAGACAAGGCGATCGACTATGAGTTGAACATCATTATTCCAACCGACCGGAAGATGAAACATTTATTTGAGCTGCGGGGCGACTACAATACGCTCGCACAGTTCTTTACCAGGAAAGGGGAGTATGATATTGCGCTGGAGTGTAACGAGCATGCGATCCGGCTGGCGGACAGCATTCATTTCGACCTTGTAAAGATCGATTCTTATTTTGGGATCTCCGATATCTATTTCAAAAGCGGGCAATATCAAAAAGGGATGAGTTATCTGTCGCTTCATCCGGGAATGACGAATTATCTCAACCGGGCGGGAATGCAATATGTAATAGACGAGATCTATGCGGAAGCATATATGAATATGGGGCGGTACGATTCGGCAGCCTATTTTTTCGGGCGGGAGAACCCGGAGGTAGAAGCCAAGGCGAACGCGCCTGCCAGGGCGGACTTCTATGACGATATGGGAGAATTCTACAAGATGCGGGGGATGTGGGACAAGGCGATCGGTTATTATCTGAAGGAAGAGGGGATTGGGAGGACGATGGGGGACCTCCACGTCTTGCAGCATGCCGCTGAAAACCTGGACAGTCTGTACTGGCGGACGAGCGATTTCCCCAAGGCGTATGCTTACCGTACCCAATATGCGCAGTATTCGGACAGCCTCCGCAGTCTCGGCAAGGAGACGGAGTTGCTCAAGCTCGAGGTCGACAATGACAACCGGCGGCGGGATCGGCTGGCAAGGGAGGATGAGCAGGATCGGGAGCGGCGGCATAATGTGCAGTATATGGGGTTCACGGTGGGATTGGTGGTTTTGTTCATTGCCCTGGTCATGATGGGCTGGCTGGCGGTTCCTACTTCGGTCATCCGGGGGTTAGGGTTCCTTTCGTTTATCTTTCTTTTTGAGTTTATTATTTTGTTGACTGACAAGCAGATTGCCGAGTTGACGCATGATGAGCCGTGGAAAGTTCTTTTGATTAAAATAGTACTGGCGGCTGTGCTGCTCCCGCTGCATCATTGGTCGGAGCATCGGGTGATCCATTTCCTTAGTAACCGGAAGCGATTCAAGGGGGAACGAAGGGTAAAGGGGGCAAAAGTGGAGACGGCGTAGAAATTAGAATTAAATTCTGAATTTGTTATTTTTTTTTGAATATTATTCTAAATAACACTAATTTTACAGAAGTAAATAATGGAAATCGTATTAGACAATATTGATTTGAGGATCCTGCAGCTAATGCAGGAAAATGCGCGGATCCCGAATGTCGACATGGCCAAGCAGCTGGAAATGGCGCCTTCGGCGGTGTTGGAGCGAGTAAAGAAGCTGGAGCAAAAACAGGTGATATTACACTATACCACGGGCATCAATCCGGCAGCGGTCGGGCAGAAATTGCTGGCGTTCATCTATATCCGTACGAGGGATGGTTTTGGAACGGGAGAGACAGGAGGGGAGTTGGCGAAGATCGAAGAGGTGCAGGAGGTTCATAATATTGCCGGGGATGACTGTTACCTGGTCAAGGTGCGAACGGCCGATTCCGCGTCGTTGATGGAGTTGATGCGGAATAAATTCGCCAAGATCGGTAGCATCCAGTCTACGAAAACGACCATTGTGCTTGAGACCATCAAAGAGGAGCAGAAGGTAAAGATTCCAATCACTAAAAAATAATTTGTATGTCATCCGCTTCGGGGCAGGCTCCTTCAGCGATGAAGGTAGCGGCTGCTTTTGCTACTGTTTATTTGGTTTGGGGGTCCACCTACTTCTTTATCCGGTTGTCGGTGGAGCATATTCCGCCGATGTTGGTGGGGGCGTTCCGCTATGTGATATCGGGGTTGTTGATGTTGTTGTGGTGTGTATTTACGGGGGAGCGAGTCTTTTCACGGCGGGTGATCCGGCCTGCGGTGGTAAGCGGACTTTTGTTATTGTTGGGCGGCAATGGGTTGCTGATCTGGGCGGAGCAATATGTGCCAAGCTCGGTTGCGGCGATCCTGCTATCGTCGGGGCCGATCTGGTTTGTTGTGCTGGACCGTGGCAAGTGGCGGGAGAATTTTCGGAGCAAGGCTACGATCGCGGGGTTGATCGTCGGAACGATCGGGGTGTTGCTCTTGTTTGGAGAGCGGTTGGTGAGCGAGGCGGGTGAATTGGGAGGGCAAGGTCGGAATAATGAAATGGTGGCGTTGGCGGTCCTGGTATTGGCCAGTATTTCGTGGGCGGCGGGCTCGTTGTATTCCAAATATAAATCAGCCGGAAACTCCAATGCGGTGAATGCGGGTTGGCAGATGATGGCAGCGGGGCTCGGCTTTGTTGTATGCAGCATATTGGCGGGGGAATGGGGTCATTTCCGCCCACAAGCGGTACCTGCGTTGTCCTGGATTTCGATCGTCTACCTGGTGATCATGGGATCGCTGGTGGGGTATAGTGCGTATACGTGGTTGTTGCAGGTGCGGCCGGCTGCGCAGGTGAGTACACATGCCTATGTCAACCCGGTGGTAGCGGTACTTCTCGGGGTTATTTTTATCGGCGAGCGGCTGAGTTGGCTGCAGCTTTTGGGCTTGATGGTTATCCTGTGCAGTGTGCTGCTGATCAATTTAGCGAAATATCGACAAACCGCGGGTCAACGTGCATATAAGCTCAAGACCGGGTAGGGGCGATTCAGAATTTTTTCGGTAACTTCCGTAACTTGGTGGAGGAGAAAGGCGAATCAGCATGGAAAACATCAGTTATGGATCAAAAAAGCATTTCAGGGCAGGCAGAGCAGTATGTCAGGGATTACTTCGATCTGCATCAGGATGGGAAGCTCCTGTATCACAATCTATACCACACCGAGCAAGTAGTAAAGGCAGCCAGGCAGATCGCGCAGCATTATCAGCTGGGGGATATCGATTTGTTTGTTGTCATTACAGCATCCTGGTTTCACGACATCGGCTATTTGCAGGGAGGGTTTCCCGGGCATGAGGAGCGTGGCGCACAGATGGCGACAGCCTTTCTGGGAGGGAAGGGCGTGGATCCTTCGGCCGTAGAGCGCGTCCGGCAATGCATCCTGGCCACGCAGCTCCCGCAGCGGGCGGTGAGCCTGGACGAACAGATCGTGTGTGATGCGGATCTTTTTCATTTGGGGACTGATGAGTTTGGCGAGCGAAACAAACTCCTCAGGAAGGAAGCAGAGGCGGTTAAGGGCGAGAACATCAGCAAGGAGGAATGGCGGAAGTCTACGATCCGGCTCCTGGAAGGGCATCAATATTATACGGAGTATTGCCGGGATTTGCTTAGTGGAAAGCAGCGTGAGAACCTGGAGAAGCAGCGCGAAAAAGAACAGGAGCATGAGAAGCATGAGGCGCATGGGAAGCAGGAGAAGCACGAGGGGCATGGGGGACATGGGGAGGCGCGTGGAGCCGGAAAGGTGAAAGGGGGGAGCTACGGGGGAGGACAGGGTCCGAAGGCGGATGGACAGGGGGGTGAAAATGGAGAGCAGACCGGCGTTGGGACCTGGGGCAAGGGGATGGCTGGTGGGGATGGTGGCAAAGGGATGGCTGAGGGAATTGGAGCCAAGGGGATGGCTGGTGGGACCGGGGGCAAGGGGACGGCCGGCGTGATTGGGGGCAAAGGGACGGCTGATGGGCCAGAAGGAGGGATTATCGAATCCGGGAAGGGCGGGGGAGGGACCGATAAGCTCGAGAACATCCTGCACCGGCATTTGCAGGAAGTAGAGGAAGAGGATAGGCGGCCGTCGGCGCAAGCGGGCAAAAAGGAAAAGAAGAAGGATCCGGGCCGGTCGATCGACACCGTTTTTCGAATCACTTCCAACAACAATCAAAGACTGAGCTCTCAGGCCGACAGCAAGGCACATATCCTCATACAGGTAAATGCCATTATCATTTCTGTTCTATTGAGCGTGTTGTTAAGGAGGATAGAAGACAACGCCAATCTGGCCATTCCTGCGATCCTGCTGCTAACGGTAAATCTCGTCACGATCATTTTCTCTATTCTTGCCACGAGACCGCAGATCCCGCCCGGACGGTTCACTCGGGCTGATCTGGATGAGAAGCGGGTTAATCTCCTTTTCTTCGGAAATTTTTACCGCATGAGCCTGGAGGAATATGCGGGAGGGATGCTGCAAATGATGGAGGACAGGGATTTTCTATATGGCAGTCTTATCCGGGACGTCTATTTCCAGGGGATTGCGTTGGGCAGGAAATACCGCTGGCTGCGGTGGTCTTACAATGTATTCATGTACGGATTGATCGTCTCGGTGACGGCCTTTGTGATCGCGGCGTTTGCCTTTCCCGAAAAATGATCCGTTATGCAAAATGCCATTATTCGCATTATCGAGATCCCATCCGGCATGAAGGCGCCGGATGCCCGGACGTCCTTCAGGGGGTTCATCGAATTTGTGAAGCAACGGAGGCAGGTGGAGAAGACGCAGATCGTAAAGTACCTGGATTTCCTGATCCATTATTTTGAGGAGCGCTTGCAGGGAAAGGATGAGCTCACGGAGGAGGAGCTTCCGCAGTATCGTGATCTCTTCGAATATATGTATTCGGCGATATGCCCGCCGCTTTCGGATGAGGGAGAGAATTTGTGGGCGTTGTCGGTGCCGGTAATGCCGGTGATCGTGTTTGGCACGGATGCCTTTTACCGGCTGATGATCGATCCTGTCACCCGGGAGATCATGGTCAGCATGATCGAGGGAAAGGAAGAGCGACGGGATCCAATGAACCTGGAGCTGATCTACTCGGTTATTCTTCAGCGTCAGTATGGATATGCTTTTTCGGCGGGGGATACGTTGATGAAGAGCTTCAAGAACCTGAAGACCGGTCTTCCAAGCTTCTACCGGCTGTATATCGACACCAGATTCATCGAGGTCTCGGTCGAAGGGGAGCGGCCGCCGTTCGATCCCGCGGACTTTGAGCTCCCGAGATCGAAGGAAGAGGTCATAGAGTGGCTAAAGGA
>DASZJO010000058.1:0-17239 GCA_035948015.1 Puia sp. | reverse complement strand
CGATCCTGCTGCTGTATTTATATACCGACTCCTTGATGGACCACAATAACCATACGTAGTGGTCGAAAGGTAATCCCTCCGGTGACTCCTGCTGCCCGTAAAGGGTCTGTTCTTCGGCGGAAAGTATCCTGGAATAGAAGCGGTAGCGGCTTGTCCGCTCTTTATCGGTAGCGATAAGCGCTACGATATCATTGCCTGTGCTGGCAACCCTGTTCCGATGATCAGCCGTCCGCATTACTTTATTTTCTCGGCAATCGCATCGATGCAGTTGCCCACCGTGATTATTTTTTCTGCTGAATCAAAATCTATTTCAATATTATATTTGGCTTCCGCGTCAATAATGATGTCGACCAGGTTAGCTGAATTGATCTTTAAGTCCTTAACCAGGCTGGTATTTTCACCGATGTTCTCCAGCAACTCCTTATTTTCAGTGTAGGGGTATAAAACCTTTTTCAGCTCTACCAGGATTGCTCGTCTCTCCATTTTAATTATATTTTGAAAAAATTAAACACGCATTCACATCTCCGAAACCAAAGTTCGCCTTCGCCACAGTCCTGAGCTCCCTTTCAATCATCTTCACCGGCAGACAATCGGGATCGATCTGTTGCAAAATCTCGGGATTCGGATCATCGAGATTGATATTGGGATGGATGAACTGATGCACGATCTGCAACACTGCCGCCACCGATTCAATCGACCCTGCCGCACTTAGACAATGTCCGATCATTGATTTTAACGAATTGACAGGGGGGAAATTACGACCATTTCTATCAAGTGCCAAGCACCAATTCTGAATTTCCAGCGTATCGGCGGCCGTTGCCGTCAGGTGGCCGCTGATGAGATCAATGAGTTGCGGATCGATCCCCGCATCGGTAACAGCATCCCTGATACACCTGATCACTCCGGGCGAGGCGGGAGCAGTCATAGACCCGCCATTGCGCTGACCGCCTGAATTACAGGCCCCTCCCAACAATTCCGCATAGATCCTGGCGCCGCGCCCCAGGGCAAATTCAAGGTCTTCGAGTACCAATGCACCTGCCCCCGAACCGGGAACAAATCCCGCCGCCGATTGGCTCATCGGCCGTGAAGCTTTTTCCGGCGTCGCATTGAATTTCCGGGACAAGATGCGCATGGAGTCGAACGCACCGAATATATAAGGATCCACATGCTCGCTACTGCCCACCACCATTCGCCTCGCCGTTCCCCGCCGGATATATTCGGACCCCATCAAAATCGCTTGTGTACCTGTAGCGCATGCCGCAGATGTGGCGATGATCCGGTTACCCAGGCCCAAACGGCCTGAGATATAGGCAGTTATACTACTGTTCATCATTTGCTCGATCACCCGCGAGCCCAATTTCTTTGCCTCGCCGGCATCCACCCGGGTGAAGATCTTCTTGACGACCTCACACTCCGATACGCTGCTGCCAAACACGCATCCGGTGTCCCAGATGGTGTCATTGCCCCCAATAGTATTTCCGGCGTCCGTCCAGGCGTCCAGCGCAGCCATGATCCCATAGCCAAGTGCATGACCCTGGAGGCCGTGAAACGTGATTTCCGACACATACGCCCTCAGCCGGTCCCATTCGAATTCCGGCATCCCCGCAACCTGGCAGTTAAGGTTAAGATCCTTATATAGCTGATCATACCGGATACCCGAAACGCCATTGCGGATCGAATGTAAAAATGCAGGAATACCAACCCCGTTCGGAGACACCACACCCATACCGGTAATGACCACTCGGCGACTCATTATATCCTGTTTTTCATTTAGTTAGTTGTTTGATCATGCCCGAGAACACCCCTTTCGCGATGATGTCGCCCGCCTCATCCTGCATCACTATCCTGCATTTAAGCTTGTCAAAACGAAAATAGATCTTGTCGGAAATTACGGTAACTTTTTGTCCCGGCTGCACCATTTTGAGAAAGGAAGCCTCGGATGAAGTCAGCAACGGAAAAACGGGATCCGTACGCTCCGCCTGATCGGAGGTTACCAGGTAAATACCCAAAACCACCAGCCCGATCTGCGCCATTATCTCCGTCACAATGGCGCCGGGAGTCACCGGATTCCCGGGAAAATGATCCGCATAGAAAAATGCATCCGGCTTTAAGGTGTAATGACCGACCACTTTGTCGGAATCGAGGAAAGTGATCCCGTCGACGAATCGAAAAGAAGATTTGTAAGGGAGACGATCGAGGATATACTGGTAATTCATATCAAAAATTCTACCGGCAGTGTTCTCCGCCATCTACAGGGATTATAGAGCCATTGATCCACGACGCTTCCTCCAGGCAAAGCAGATAGATCGCGCCCGCAACGTCTTCCGGCCTCGTCGTTCTGCCCAAGGGATTCCGGCGCGTGGCTAGCTCGAGCAGCCGGCCACTGTCCGGGATCTTCTTCAGGGACGGCGTGTCAGAGATCCCTGCTTGTATAAGATTGGTTTTCAATCCGTATTTAGCGAGCTCGACAGCCATATAGGTGACGAGGCTTTCAAGGGTGGATTTTGCGATAGACACCGCTGCATAGCCGTCCCAATACTTATGCGCCCCTTCACTGGTCAGTCCGATGATCCTGGCATCCGGCTGGAAATGTCCTTCCGCCAACAATAACCTGGCCCAGTCAAGCAGGCTGGTAGACATCGCATAGGTGGTGAACCGGATATCCTCGATACTGAGGAGGTCTGCTTCCGGTGCATCGGCCAGCGGCTTGAGGTTGCCCCTTGCAATGGAATGCAACAGCAGCCGGACACGATGCTTGCGCTCCGCGCGAACCGCAAATTGCCGGATGAAACTTTCCCGGGATGCCGGATCAAGCGCGTTCATATTGTATGCGTCTATCCGGACACCGGCAGAGACAGACAACTGCGCGAATTTCTCCTTTAACAACCGATCGGCAGCGCTGGTTTCCCGGTAAAGCACGGCAATGTGCATGCCATGCGATGCCAGCTTCTCAACCGCAGCATGACCAAAGCCGCTCGAGCCGCCCAGAATGATCGCCCATTGATCGTCAAATTGCTTAATCATTAATGCCCGCAAAAATAATGAAAGTTAATTATTTATATTTGCCCCATTAACCGGGCGGAGCCCAGTTCGCGATTTTCAATACCCTCCGGCAATGAAACAAAGCGTATTTTTTACCCTCTTGTGCATCCTGACCGGAACAGCCGTTCCCGCCCGATCCTGGTCCCAGACAATTGACAAAGCGAGGTTCTATTCGGCCATGGCCTCGGGCAACCTGGAGGAGACCAATAATGAGTTATCCATCGTAGCGGCCTCCACCATCAAGGAAAAGGAAGCTTATACAGGAGCATTACTAATGAGAAAAGCGGGTATGCTGACACGCGCCAAAGAAAAACTGGCCACCTTCAAATCCGGATATGCCAAGATGGAGCGCTCGATCGCGTTGGACAGCGCCAACATCGAATATCGTTTTCTCCGGCTGATCATCCAGGAGCATGCACCCAGGGTGGTCCATTACGACAAAGACCGGGAGAAAGACAGCAGAGCCATCATCCAATCCTTTCCGACCTTACCGCCGGTGTTGCAAAAAGCCATCTTAAACTACTGTCCGCATTCAAAACTGTTACATGAAAGGGAGCTGAATGGGTAAAAAAGTATTGGCCATCTATTATTCACAATCCGGACAGCTGGCGGCAATCGTCGGGAAGTTGACTGCACCGCTGACGGAAGCTGGAGCTTGCGTGGAACACGTACGGATCGAACCGGTACCGGATTATCCCTTTCCCTGGACAACCGATCGCTTCTATTCCATCATGCCGGACTGCGTGCTGGGAGTGACAAGCCGGCTGAAACCATTTACCCTGAAAGAAACCTCCTATGACCTGATTATTCTGGGATATCAAGCCTGGTTCCTGTACCCCAGCATTCCGGTGAATACATTGCTTCATGATCCGGTTTTCCGGCGGGTATTGCATAACACACCCGTTGTAACCATCACCGGCGCCAGGAATATGTGGCTTAACACCTTCCTGGAATTAAAAAAGCTTCTCCATTCAGCCGGCGCCCTGCTCGTTGGTAATATTGCGCTGATCGACCGGCATCTAAACCATATCAGTTATGTCACCATTTTCCACTGGCTGCTGGGCGGAAAAAAGGACCGGTATTTGAAGATATTTCCCTACCCCGGCGTATCGGCGGCGGACATTCAGCATACGTCGGCCTATGGCGACGGTTTGGTACCGCATTTGATGAAGGATGAGTGGAGCGATCTGCAGGAGGAGCTCGTCAGGCAAAAAGCCGTCAACACCCGCTATTCCCTGCTGCGATTGGAATCAATTGCGATCCCAACCTACGAGAAATGGGCCCGGTTCATCGTCAAACGTAAAAAAAGAAAGGCATGGCTTACCGTATTCAGATATTATCTTCTATTTTCACTTTTCGTTGCCGCTCCAATCCTGCTTGCTATTGACGCGGCGCTGATAAGACCGTTCTCAACGAAACGGGTCAGGGAAAAGCGGCATTATTATTTATCGCTGAACTAATTCAATATAGCTATGTCACGACCTGTATATATCGTCAACACTTCCATCTTCATGCCCAATGAGCCCGTCTCCTGTGATGACATGGAATCGTATCTGGGCTATATCAACGGGAAGCCATCCAAGTCAAAAAAGATCGTTTTACGCAATAATGGGATAAAGACCCGCTATTATGCATTGACCAAAGAAGGAAAGCCAACGCATACCAACGCGCAAATGGCGGCGCTGGCCATTCGGGCCCTCTTCGACAATGACGCGGACCGGTTGAAAGAGATCGAATTATTGTCCTGCGGTACGTCCTCACCCGACCAGATGATGCCTTCTCACGGCGTGATGGTGCATGGCTGGCTGCCCGAAATGGAATCCATCGAGGTCGTCTCGCCCGCCGGGGTCTGCTGCGCCGGTATGCATGCCTTCAAATATGCCTATATGGCCGTCAGGACCGGAGATATCAACCGCGCCGTTGCCACCGGTTCGGAACGGTTTTCTGCCTCGATCGTCGCCAACGCCTTTGAAGAAGAAGCACAGAAGTTGAAAGCGCTGAGCGAAAACCCTTTTATCGCCTTCGAGAAAGAGTTCCTTCGATGGATGCTGTCCGACGGCGCCGCCGCCTTCCTTCTGTCTGACGAGCCCAACTCCGGCGGGCTAAGTTTGCGGATAGACTGGATCGAGGGCGTTTCCTATGCCAATGAGAAGGAAACCTGCATGTATATGGCCAGCGAGAAGCAACCGGACGGGACATTGAAGAGCTACCTGGACTGCACTCCGGAGGAGATCGTCAGCAAATCTATCCTCAGCATCAAACAGGACATTAGTCTGCTCAGCGACAATATCGTGCCCCTCGGCGCCAGGAGGATCAAGGAAATCTTCGATAAAAAGGGGTTGACTTCGGACGATATCGACTATTTCCTGCCGCACATGTCCAGCGAGTTCTTTAAGCCGAAGATTTTCGAACAGATCGCCTTGCATGGAGCGCATATCCCTTATGAAAAATGGTTTGTCAATCTGAGCACGATGGGAAATGTCGGCGCCGGTTCCGCGTATTTAATGGTCCACGAACTCTTACATTCCGGGAGATTAAAGGTAGGGGATAGGCTCCTGCTGCTGGTACCGGAAAGCAGTCGCTTTTCTTATATGTATGCCATGCTGACCGTTTGTTAGACAACGAATCAATTCTTTGTAGAACTATGAAAAAGGAAGAAGTCCCGCAGGATCCTGGCTCGTTGGGGAAGGTTACAAAGGAGATGTGCTATGCCACGGATGCGTCCGGAAAATATACCACCGAACTTAGCCAGGGCTGGGAGGTGAAGGCAGGCGCGCTGGACGTAGCCTGGCAGGACATTGCCGAACGGGTAGCCGCCGCAAAGGAAAAAGTGCTGCTTGGAAGTGCCAGCCCGCTGTTGTACTTCATGGAGCTGAAGCTGATGGATGTCCCGGTGCTGGCTGGTTATACCGGTTTTTGGAAATGGCAGGTTAGACGGCACCTGCGGCCGGCGGTATTTTCAAAATTGTCCGAACGGAAGCTGCGCCGGTATGCCGAAGTATTTGAGGTTTCTATCCCTGACCTTAAGAGCCTGATCGTACATGAAGATCCAGTTTGAACATATCCAGGCGGCGCATTGTGAGAATGGCGTAACGGTGAGCCTGTTGAAAAATATCGGCGTCCAAAATATTACGGAGCCTTTGGCTTTCGGTATCGGGTCGGGGCTGTTCTTTACCTATATCCCCTTGTTGAAAGTGAACAAGGGTCCTGCCTTTGCCTTCCGGACCATGCCGGGGCTGATCTTTTCACGTACCTGCCGGGCGCTGGGCATTCCCGTCCAGCGAATGAAATTCCGCCGGAAAGCCAAAGCGCAGGCCTGCCTGGACGACTTACTCAACGCCGGTCATGCCGTAGGTTGCCAGGTGGGCGTATACTATCTCCCGTATTTTCCAAAAGAATACCGGTTCCATTTCAATGCGCATAACCTTATCGTTTTCGGAAAGGAAGAAGGCCGGTACCTTGTCAGCGACCCAATCATGGAAAAAACCACCAGTTTGTCGGACTATGAACTGGAACGCGTCCGATTTGCCCGGGGAGTTTTGTCACCGCGCGGTCAGCTGTACTATCCCATTGCAGACAAGCCGATTACCGACGACCTGATCCGGAAAGGGATCCGCAAAGGCATCACCCGGAATATCCGGACCATGCTCCATATTCCCGGACCAATCGCAGGAGTGAGCGGGATCCGATATACAGGACGCCGGATAAGGAAATGGCGGGATTCGCTGGGATTGAAGCAGGCAGGTTTGTACCTGGCGCAACTGGTGCGGATGCAAGAGGAGATCGGAACAGGCGGCGGCGGTTTTCGGTATATTTATGCCGCCTTTCTCCAGGAAGCCTATGCCTGGTACCCTGACGACGTTTTAATGCGGGTCTCCGAATCCTTTACCCGATCGGGTGACATGTGGCGGAATGCCGCGGTTCACGCGGCGGGTATCTATAAAGGCCGGCTTGGCAGCCAGGCAGACTTTGATCAGATGGGCGACTATCTGCTGGAGATCGCGGAGCTGGAAAGGCAATCGTTCACCGCCTTATCAAAAATCAAATGGGTCCCATGAGCGCCAATCAATTGGACCGGATTCCCCCGGCGATCCTGATCGACGACCTTACCTTTCACTATCCCGACCAGACAGAATTGTTCGCGGAGTTCAACCTCCGCGTGGAGGCGGGTCAACGATTCGGGCTATTCGGACCTAACGGAGCAGGTAAAACGACCCTTATGAACCTTATGACCGGCCTGCTGACCCCAACCTCCGGATCGATCCGGCTTTTCGGGAAAGATATGCAAAAGCATCACCTCCGGATCAACAGGCTGTTCGGTTTCGTCCCGCAGGACTTTGCCTTCTACCAGGAGTTGAGCCCGGTTGAGAACCTTGCCTTCTTCGGCGCCTGGTCTGGAATGACAGGGGCGGCGATTCGCAGAAGAACCCGCGAGCTGCTCGAAATCCTGGGGCTGGCTGCTGTCCGGCACAAAAAGGTGCAACAATTTTCCGGCGGGATGAAACGACGTGTCAACCTGGCCATCGGGGTCATCCACCAGCCGCGCCTGCTGTTCCTCGACGAACCGACAGTCGGCGTCGACGTCCAAACCCGGCACGCCATTGTCAATTATTTAAAGCAATTGAACGAATCCGGCACGACGCTGATCTACACCTCCCACCAGCTGGGCGAGGCAGAAGAGCTCTGCAATATGGTCGCCATGATCGACGAAGGCCGCATCATCGCGTATGAGGCGCTGGACAGCCTGCTTTCGAAGCACCGCCAGGATGGTCTGGAGGGGCTTTTCCTCGAACTCACCGGTAAAAACTTTCGTGATCACAATGTATAAGCTTTGGGCCACCATATTGAAAGATGTCCGGGTGATGCGACGCGACTGGCTCGGGCTGACCTTTATGTTCGTCATGCCGGTGCTGCTGGTGCTGATCGTCACGGGAATGCAAAGCGGCACCTTTGAGCTGGTAAGTAAGAACAAGCTGCCGCTCCTGCTCTGCAACAAGGATACGGGGGCTGCCAGCCTTCAATTCATCCGGGCAGTCGACACCATGGGGCTGTTCGAGGTCCGTCAGATCCCCGGCACACAAAATGAAGAGATGATCCGGGAACGGCTTTACAGGAAAGACGCCTTGCTGGCCGTCGTGCTGCCGGCCGATTTCTCGGCGCAGGTCGCGTCGCGGACCAGGGTACTGGCAGGGAAGGCATTGAAAAGTTTTGGGCTGGATGACAGTGTCAGCGGCGGAACAGTCAAAACAACCGGCGCACCACTCACCCTCTATTACCATCCGGTTCTCCAGGAATCGTTCCGGCGTTCGGCTGAAGGCACCCTGTACAGCGCCTTGCAGCTGGTCGAAAGCCGTCAGCTGTTAAAGACGCTCTATTTCTCGATCAATGAAAAGGAATTACCCGATACATTAGGGAACGAGCTGCTGAGCAACCGCGAAAAGATCAGCGAAATTCCGGTATCGAGGAGCAACAGCCGGAAATCGCCAACCGTTACTCAGCACAACGTGCCTGCCTGGACGATCTTCGCCATGTTTTTCGTGGTCGTCTCGCTGGGCAGCGGGATCGTGCGGGAAAAGCGGAGCGGGAGCTTCATCCGGCTCAGGACGATGCCTACGTCCTATGTGCTCACGATCCTCTCGAAGCAGATCACCTATATTGGCGTTACGATGATTCAGACCATATTGGTCTTCGCGGTCGGGGTCTGGATATTTCCGCTGGTGGGACTGCCGCGGCTCGATCTGCCCGATGACTGGTCGGGCCTGGTGCTCATATCGATACTCTGCGGATGGTGCGCGGTCAGTTATGCAATCTGTGTCGGCGTGTTCGCAGACACGGAGGAGCAGGCGAATGGCTTCGGCGTCATTTCGATCGTGATCCTGGCAGCGATCGGCGGCCTGATGATACCGGACTTCATCCTGACCGGGCCGTTTCGCACTGCGACGAAATTCTCGCCGCTGCATTGGTGTCTCGACGCCTACTACAGCCTTTTCCTGGAAGGTGGCAAACTCAAAGATGTTTGGTCAAATGTGTTATCTTTAGTTCTGATTATCGCAGGTCTGCAGGGCATTGCGCTTTGGGGTCTGAAAAGAAAAAACCTGATTTGATGGAAACTTTAGAATTACGACAACAACTGAAGCGCCAGATCATCGAATTTCTGAACTTAACAGAAACTACACCCGACAGCATACAGGATGACAAACCCCTCTTCGGCGATGAAGGGCTGGGGCTGGATTCCATCGACTCGCTCGAGTTGATCGTCCTTCTCAACAGGGAATACGGGATCGTGATCAAAGACCTGAAGGAAGGCCGGAAGGTCCTCGTCGACGTCAACACCATGGTTGACTATATCGAAAAAAACAGAACCAAATAAATACAGCAACCGTGAGCCGGGTCTTCGTCACAGGGATGGGCATCATCAGCGCCGTCGGAACTACCCTTGCCGGGAACCGTTCCGCGCTCCGGTCCGGGATGAGCGGCATCGGTCTCGCTCCTAACCTGAATTCCCGTTATGCCGGTATCCTTCCCTTCGGCGCGATCGCTACGGCCACCGATGAATGGCGGGAACAATTCAGGATCGCCGATCCGGGCATTACCCGCACGACCTTGCTGGCCCTGCATGCATTCTCCGATGCGATAAAAGACGCCGGACTGACCGGGCCTGCGCTGAGTGCTCCCCGGGTTGCGCTGGTAGGCGCCACCACCGTGGGCGGAATGTGCCTCACGGACGAACTATATCGGGATACCACCCGGCCTTGCAACGGGAGCCCTTTTCTCTCCTCTTACGACTGCGCCTCAGTGCATCTCTTTCTTCAATCGCATTATCGGATGAACGGTCTGGTGACGACGATCAATACCGCTTGCTCTTCCTCTGCTAACGCCATCCAGTACGGAGCCCGGCTGATCCGAAATGGCCTGGCAACCAAGGCTATCGTAGGCGGCGCCGACAGCCTGGCCAAGTTCACGATAAACGGTTTCAACGCTTTGCAGATCCTCTCGCCGGCGGTCTGCCGGCCATTTGACAGAGACCGCGCCGGGCTGAACCTGGGTGAAGGCGCCGCCTTCCTCGTCCTGGAAGGAGAGGAGGCACTTACCTCCAAACAAGTTTATGCCGAACTCACCGGCTATTGCAATACGAATGACGCCTTTCATCCGTCCGCGTTGTCTCTGCAGGGCGATGGACCTTACCTGGCGATGGCTGGTGCGCTGCAGTCCGCCGGACTGAAGCCGGCGGATATCGACTACATCAATACCCACGGAACCGCCACGGAGAACAACGATGAAGCAGAAAGCAGGGCCATGCGGAAACTGTTCGATGAAGTGCCGCGCTTCACGTCCACCAAATCTTATACCGGTCATACCCTGGGAGCAGCAGGTGCGATAGAGGCTGTATATACCATCCTCTCCATTCGCTACCAGGAATTGTATGCCAGCCTGAATTTCGATGAGCCTATTCCCGGTCCCGGATTGCGCCCGGTACAGACGTATCAGACCCATAGCGTCCGGCATGCCATGTCCAATTCATTCGGTTTCGGCGGTAATTGTACTTCGATTATTTTTTCCAACGTCAATTGATCATGCTCTATATCCATCAAACCTCCTGTATCTCGCCACAAGGTGATCTGGATTTACCGAAACCGCCGGTAGGGGGCCAGTTGAAGGCTGTCGAGCCTCCATATGAGGGCATTCCGGGGAATGTATTGAGAAGGATGAGCAAATCGGTCAGGATGGGCATCGGCGCGGCGCTCCCGTTATTGAAGCGTTCTCCCGACGGCATCCTCATCGGAACGGGATATGGCGGGATGGAAGACAGCGTTCGCTTTCTGAATCAAATCATCGAGTATAACGAAGGGATATTGACACCGGGTACTTTTGTCCAAAGCACGGCTAACGCCATTGCCTCACAACTGGGGCTGCTCCATCACAACAGAGGCTATAATATCACCTTTGTCAACCGGGGCCTGTCCTTTGAGAGCGCACTGCTCGACGCGGCGATGCTGGTCAGAGAACATCCCGGCAGGAGCTGGCTTGTGGGTGGGGTTGATGAGATCTCCGATCATCACTACCGGTTCGAACAAGCCGAAGGCTGGTATAACGAGGGCGTCGTCGCAGGAGAAGGAGCTGCAGTCTTCCTGCTCAATGACCGGCCGGAGGGTGCGCTCGTAAAGATCCGGAAGATCGTATTGCTGGGAGGAGAGGATGAAGACGCACTACGATCGGGACTGACCGGAATGCTTGACGGGCAAAGCCCCGACTTGCTGTTGAGCGGCGAGAGCGGCGACAGCCGCGCCCTTAAATGGTATCGGATCGCCGAATCGTATCTGGGCCCCGGGGCAGGCATCGCGCGATTCAAACATCTCTGCGGCGAATTCCCCACCGCTTCCGCCTTTGCACTCTGGCTTGCCTGCAACCTCCCCGCCAATCTTCCGGCGCACCTTGTCAAACGGCCTCCCGTCCGCACCCCTCGCCGGATCCTCTTTTATAATAATTACAAACTCACCCAGCATAGTCTGATCTTGATTGAGAGATTCCAATAGGAGAAAGCAAATAAACGGAATGATAAATTCCCTGATAATGATTGTATAACAGCGCCCGGCCAAAGCCCGTCCGAACGATACTCGCGGCTAAATACATACCGTCAGCAGCAGCAGTAGGGTATTCCCCCTTTTTAAACGTAATAGTTGCCTTTCCGGGAAAAAGCGACCCTCTGATCTCCCGATAGATGCGATCACTATTTTCATCACCATTGTCGCCCGTTATGAAGTGGTCGATATCCCCCGGTTCGAGGCCCCGGTTCTGTAAAAAGGTAAGCAATTCCCTTTTCACGTCCTCATAGGTCGAAGGTTTGTAAAAGGTCGCCATCCCATCCAGCCGGGCAAGATCGTCACCCGAAGGCTGGCCGGACAGTAGAAAAAAGGCGGCGCCTTCACCCGCAACCGTCCGCCGATACAGGCCGAATCGCGCGAGAAGCGCATGACTCGCAGCTGTGATCTCATCGACTCCACCTGCGAGGACAGTTGCGGCTTCCCCATCCGCCAACAACAGGAGTGCATCAAGCAGGGCTGATTCAAAAGAGAAGCCACGATGGACAAATGTGTTGTTGTACCCGGTACACTGGAGCAACAAAGCGACCTGCGCGCCCACGGTATTGTGCGTGGATTGGATAAAGGAAGCAGGCTGGAGCATTTCTTCATTCCTTTCGATCATGCTGCTCAGGAACAGCCCCGTGTCTTCCAGGCAGCCATAGGCCGTCCCGGTGACGATAGCGTCGGGCCTGTCGATCCCTGCCTCACGGAGACATGTCAGCGCAGCAGCGGCGCCTATCCGGATGATCCGGCTCATGCGGCGGATGACCTTCGGGTCGAACAGCGCCCGGTAGTCCGGTTCGTTCCGCCCCGGCGAGATGGTGGCTGCCGATCGGATGTAAGCGGATAGATTCACGGTTCGCATTTTGAAAAGATAAGGGAGGAACAGTTCCCGCCAAAGCCAAATGAATTGGACAGGACGTGACGGATCGGCACATCCCGGAGAAGTTCCGTCTCCGGTACAAAAGGCAATTCAGGCATTGGCGCATGGAAGCGGAGATTGGGATAGACCAGGCCATTCCGGATCGCCAATACGGAAAATACCGCTTCAATGCCTCCGCTTGCGCCGAGCGTATGGCCCGTAAAGGATTTGGTCGAGCTCATTTTCGGATACCGCGGGTCAAATAGTCGCATGATGGCCGTCCCTTCAGCAAGATCGTTATTCTGGGTACCTGTCCCATGCAGGTTGATATAGTCGATATCCTCCGGCTGCAATCCGCTGCGTTCGAGCGCCGTCCTCATCGCAAGCCAGGAACCCCGGCCGTCCGGCGACGATGCCGTTTGATGATATGCGTCATTGGCATTGGCGTATCCGCTTAACACACAGTCGATGCCGGTCGGCAGCGTGGCGGCAACTGCATCCGACACCAGCACCAGGTATCCCGCGCCTTCACCGAGATTCAGGCCCTGACGTTCGTTGTCAAAAGGCTTGCACCACGCCCGATCCAGGATCATCAGTGAGTTGAAACCGTTAAGGGTGAATCTGGTCAACGCATCCGTTCCGCCGGCCACCACGACATCCAGAAGACCATGCCGGATCAATCTCGAAGCGAACCCGATCGCATTCGCGGAGGAGGAACAGGCTTTACTGATGGTCGTCCGATAATGCCGGATCCCCAATCGGTCAGCAACCCACTCGGTGCTGTAACCGCATTCGTGCTGGACGACTTCACCCAGTCGGCCATGAAACCCCCGTGCTACAAAGTCTTCGGTCTTATCCATACCACCGACGGTATTGGCCGATACAATGCCGGTGCGCCAGCGATCCAGCTTCGGGATCGCTGCACTGTCCAACGCCTCCCGGGCAGCAATCAAACCTAACAGCGCCGTGCGGCTGACCGGCCAGACCGGCCGGGCTACTCCGGCAAATTCTTCCAGATCAGTATTACTATATTTCACTTCCGCCACCGGTATTTGGCCCTGATGCACCGTATCCAACCACTCAATCTCACCCATCCCCGCCCGGCCATCCACCAACGCCGAAAGACATTCCCGGACATTATTTCCAATCGCGGAAATCACCCCCGCCCCGGCCACTGCTATAGGTGCGCCCTTACTCATGCCCGGCATTTTGAATGTTGAATAATCTATTCATATTCTCCGCTGTAAACGGCAATGTCGACAATTTCCGCTCGATCAAAAAAAGTACCGCCGAATAGTCTTCGCCGAGAACGTCCACCCAGCCGCAAATACAGGCGCGTGCATTTCCCGTCTCCATCAGATCGCGGACGTAGGTCTCGATGAATCCGGCGTCGAACAGCTCAGAAACAAAAAAGGCATTCTCTCCTTTGAACTTATGCCGGATACAGATCTCACCGATCATAATATTCGGAAGCGTATAGACAAATAGCGCCGGGCTGGGAATATCCCCTATGGTGGCAAAATACTTATAATCGGTGTCGAGGCTGGAGTTGCCATTGGATAACACCACCGCCATTTCCTCAGGTCGGTAGCCGGCTGCGGCGAGGCCATCCCTTAGCATCAACTCAGCCGCCAGCCATCCCAGCTTGCTGAGATGGTCCATCTTATAAAACTTGGGATATTGGAAGCCGAAATGTTGATAGGCCGACAGCAGAAAGTCCGGCAGCCCCACCCGCGGCGCTTCCCATAGGAGCCGTCCGCTGTGATAGACGCGATTGTCTGTGATGACGCAGCTGGCGGTGATATACTCCATTCGATTGTTTTATTTACTCATGACTATGGCGGCATTACAACCGCCAAATCCCGATGCCGTCTTGAGACAGTGCTCCAACGGCGCAGACAAAAGGGAAGTGCAGACATTCAACGGAGTTGACACGCCATTGGTCTCGTATCCCGGGCTTGGTAATACCAGGTCCTCTCGCATCGACTCCAAGGTAACAATGGATTCGATCAGTCCGGCGGCGCCCAGCGTATGACCGTAGTAGCCTTTGAGGCTATTGACCTGCGCACCCTGCACCCGGGCCAGCGTGATCGCCCTGGCCTCCATTTCATCGTTGTATAGCGTTGCCGTGCCATGAGCCGAGATAAAATCGATCTTAGCCGGACCACATCCCGCGTCCGCCAGGGACCGGGTGATGACATGAGCCAGTTCTTCGCCCGTTCGCGAAGGCCCCGAAATATGATTGGCATCGTTGCCGACCGACCCGCCGCGGAGGCGCAGGCGACCCCGATACCGCTGGTTGCCCGACAGGACAATAGCCCCGGCCCCTTCGCCTAAATTGATCCCATCTCTGGCCTGATCGAATGGCTTACAGTACCCGGCGCTGATCGCCTGAAAGGATCCGAATCCCGAAAGCACGAATTTGGAGATAAGGTCGGCGCCGGCCACAACCGCCGTCTCGTAACGGCCCGAGCGGATCAGCCGCATCCCGTTCACCAGTGCCAGAATACCGGAAATACAAGCATTGGAAACGACAACCGGCGAATGAACAAATCCAAAGTAATGCGCAAGGAGGCGGGCGGACCCGGTCAACGAAATCCGCGCCGGGTCTTCGATCCCTTCTTCGAGCAGACCGATATTGCCCTTCGTGGTGGATAAGATAAGAATTGTTCCGGGGTCTGCCGGATCCACCCCGGCGTCCACCAATACCTCACCGATAGAGGCAATCAATAATTGCTCGAATTTTGTGTGCCGCCCATTCTCCCGGAACTCGTCGCGATCGAATAATGCCGCGTAAAAAGGCTGATCGGACATCTCCGGCCGGTTTTGATGACGGACTCCTGCAATCCCTTCCCTCAACAGCGAGAAATTCTCTGCTGTAGTTCTACCTAGAGGGGAAACGATATTATCGGCCACAACAAAAACATCCTTCATACACCAGTCAGTATTTTCATCTCACCCGTGGCGATAATTGCCTGCCGGCAGGTGATCAGGCCTGAAATTACGACAATATCCGCGACCCGGGCCGTCACCGTGATCGTGGTCATCAGCTCGTCGCCCACCTCCGGAAGCCGGGCGATCTCCAGGTTGTTTATAGCAACAATGGCCCCGCTTCTCACCTCGCCGCCGGCAGCTTGCGCCGCATATCCTGCGCCGGCGGCGGCCGTTTGAGCCATATTCTCGATCAATCCCGCTATGCTGAACTGTCCGTCCGCCGTCAATAGATTGCCGGCAGTAACGAGAAAACTCGTCTTCGTGGTAAGACCGTCGGAACCCAATAACCTGTCCACCATCACAAAAGGTGGCCCCTGGGGTATCAGCATCGCGATATCAGGAATAAAGTCCGCCATTGATACTCAGTATTTCGGCCGTGATATAAGATGCCCTTGGGGAGGCCAGGAAACCAACGGCAAAAGCGACCTCTTCCGGCACGCCGAACCGCCTTACCGGTATCAACGCCTTCATCTCTTTCTCATTCAACCCCCCGGTCATATCCGTATGGATAAACCCGGGCGCAACAGCATTGACCGTAATGCCGTGCCGCCCTACCTCCGCGGCCAGCGCTTTGGTGGCGCCGATGACACCAGCCTTCGCCGCCGAATAGTTTGTCTGGCCGGCCTGCCCTTTGAGCCCTGCAAGGGAAACGACGTTGATGATCCGGCCATATTTTCGAAGCAGCATCCCGTTCAGCACGATGCGGGTCACATAAAAAAAAGAATCCAGATTCGTGCGGATCACGTCGGACCATTGGTTGTCTTCCATCCACAACATCAGCGCATCTTCTTTTATTCCCGCGTTATTCACCAGCACCTCGATATGCCGCTCCGCATCTTTTTCGAGCCACGCCGTCAACTGCTGCCGTACCTGGTCCTTGTCGCCGACGTCGAAACGCAGGAGCTCGCCGTTTCCTCCCTGCTGACGGATCAAATTCAACGTGCGGGCCGCTTCTTCTTCCCCGGACCGGTAATTGACGAGAATATAATAGCCTGCCGCTGCCAGTTCCAGGCAAACGGCGCGCCCTATTCCTCTCGATCCGCCGGTCACCAGGGCACATTTCATGGCAGGGGGCTTGAATGTTCCAACAATTCCTTTACGATCTTCTGTTCCTTATATTTGGGATGATCATCGACAAAACTTGGGAATATTTCCCTGACCCGGTCATAAACCGCCCGCGTGGCAGGTGCAAGCTTCGCCCGGCAGGCGATGGAGTCTACGGCCTGCAGGACCGACATCAGCTGAATAGCCAGTACCTCAAACGAATTGTCGATCACTTTCCTTGTAAGCAGCGCCGCGTTGGCGCCCATACTGACGATATCCTGGTTATCGTTGTTGTTCGGAATGCTGTGAATGTACATAGGAAAGGAGAGGGTTTGATTCTCCGCTACCGTCGAAGTGGCGGTAAATTGTACCCCCTGCATCCCGAAGTTAAGGCCCAGCACCCCCAGGTTGACAAAAGGCGGGAACTTGCGGTTGAGCCGGTCGTTAAGGAGATAGTTCAACTGCCTTTCGGCCAGCATGGACAACTTGGTAACGGCAATCCTCAATTTGTCCATCTCCAGGGCGACATAGTCCCCATGAAAATTACCGCCGTGGTAGATATTGTTGTTCAGATGGTCCACTACCGGGTTATCGTTCACCGAGTTCAATTCGTCGACCAGCACGCGTTCTGCCTGCCGGACAGTATCATATACGGGTCCGAGCACCTGGGTGACGCATCGCAGAGAATAATACTCCTGTACCTTATCTTCAAAGA
>DASZJO010000057.1:0-11700 GCA_035948015.1 Puia sp. | reverse complement strand
CCAGCTGAGCGAGATCCTGAACGCGAACGTCTGCAGCCACCGGTTGGCGGCCCACCACCCAATCGGCGTCGCGATCAGAAACGCAACCCCCACCAGCCATATAAATTCCATCGACAGCAGCCGCGTCAGCCCGGCCGCGCTGGCCCCCAACACCTTGCGGATACTGACCTCTTTTCCCCGCTGTTCGGCGCTGAATGCCGCCAACCCAAACAACCCCAAACACGAAATAACGACCGCCATCAGCGTAAAGGAATTGATGATGCGGGCGACAGTAATATCCGCCTCATAAATGTGCCCGACATATTCGTCCATAAACGCATACTCAAACGGTACCCCTCGCACATCCTTCCGCCAGACCTTTTCGACCCGCTCCAGCAACTGCCGGTAGTTGTCGGTATTCGTATGAACAGTCACCGTCGGCCATAGCCCATAACGCGGATTGTTGATCCATACCATATAGCCATCCAGACTCCGATGCAGCGACCAGAAATTGAAGTCTTTCATGACACCCACTATCTCTACTTGCCGCTCCTGGCTGTCGTGCAATTTCACCCCCGTGGCGGTGGCCGGCGTTAACCCCAATTGACGTGCGAATGTCTCATTGATCAGGACCCTGTCCGAATCCCCTTCCCGGAAATCCCGGCCACTCACCATCTTGATGCCGTTTGCCTTGATGAAATGCCGGTCCGCCAACACAAATTCCGCATTGCGGGAATGCGCAATATCAGCACCCGGCAATGACCAGCTATTGTTGAAGATATAGAAGGTCCCCAGCGGCTTGCTGGAATTGCTGACCTCTTCCACACCCGGAATCGACCGAAGGTCATCCATAAAGGCACGCAACCCGTTGAATGATTCACTGGAGTTGAAGGTGAAAAGAAGCCGCTGATCCTTGTCAAAACCAAGGTCTTTATTCCGGATGTAGTTCAGTTGACTATAAATGACGATGATCCCGGTAATGAGCACGATAGAAAGTACAAACTGGATCACCACCAACACCCGGCGAATACCGCCATTGGAAATGTGATTCGTCAATTGCCCTTTGAGTACCCGGATGACGTTGAAAGCCGATAGATAGAATGCCGGGTAGCTTCCCGCGATCAGTCCGGTAAAGACGACAACACCGGCCAGCATAAGCCAGGTATGATAGTCGCTGAGAAAAGCAAGGGTAACAGTCGACCGGGTGATCCCATTCAACCAGGGAAGCGCCAGGATCAGCATCGGCAACGCGATGAGCACGCTCGTCAGCGATAAGAGAAAAGATTCCGCCAGGAATTGCCGGATGAGATCAGCCCGCCCCGCCCCAATCACCTTTCGCACCCCAACCTCCCGCGCCCGCTTGGAAGCCCGCGCCGTGGCCAGGTTCATAAAATTGATACAGGCGATGACCTGGATAAGTACCGCGATCAATACAAGGACCGACAAAAAAGTCGACTCTACCGGCGTTCCGATCCCCGGGTTGTCCAGCCCACCTGTCGTGTGGACGGAGGTGATCGATTGCAAGTATAGCTTTTCCTCGTAACCCCATTTCTTTTTTTCCGCGCCCGCGTATTTGTCATCCACTGCCGGAAGCTTTTTTTCCAGCGCCGCCACATTGGTACCGGGCTGGAGCTTGATATAGTTTGCCATAAAGGTCTCGCTGACCCAGGAATCCCAATTCATAAACCGTTTCCCAAGCCCCTCACTATTCATAGTGATAAACAACTCGCCATGCAAGTGCGATTTCCCGGCCTCGCCCACCACCCCCGTAATGGTATAGGTAGCCTTATCCTGAATCGTGTTGTCCAGCGTAATGGTCTTGCCGATCGGGTCTTCATTGCCGAATAACTCCCTGGCCAGCGATTCCAGCACGACTGCCGTGTTAGGCTTGTTAAGTGCTGTCTGGAGATCGCCGCGAACCGGCTGGTAAGTGAAGATGTCGAAAAAAGTGGAGTCGACGAAAAAAGCATCTTTTATCCAAAGATGCTTCTCCCCATGGCTGATCAGGCTTTTGTCAACGCCGATAAAGGGGATCACCCGCGTGAATTGTTTGACTTCCGGAAGGTCCCGCTTCATGGCCGGCCCGGCCTGCATTGGCGTGATCGCCACATTGAATTCCCCATTCTTACCTTTGTCTAACCGGTTTACCCGGTAAATATCCGCCACCTCCTTATGATGCCGGTCATAGCTGTACTGATCGCGAACATAGAGGAGAATATAAAGGCAACAAAAGGTCCCTGCCGCAAGCCCGAAGATATTGATGAACCCGTAGGTTTTGTTCCTGAGCAGGGACCTTACCGCTGTTTTCCAATAGCTTTTCAGCATCTTATTTTATTTTCCGGATATAGATCGATCCAAATGTCGACTGCATCATGATCTCCTGACCGCCGCCGTTGATCTTCCCATGTACCCACTCGTCGATCTTGATCTCATGGTAATGATCTTCGTTCCTGGTTTCCAACTTGGGCTGGGTCTTGTCAACCTCCACATCGAAATCGGAAAATATGTCGCCCTTGCCGGATTTCAGCTTCAGATTGGCTTTGATATCCGCCGGCAGTGTAACATCGATCTTGCCGTTTAGTGAAGAAAATGCCATTGAGGCGCTCGCATCGACCGACTTGAACCGGACGATGACATCCCCGTTGACGGTGTTAGCCACTACCGAACCCGAAATACCCGTGGCTTTGATGGCGCCATTGACATTACTGATCTCGATCTTGCCGCTGACATTGCTGACCTCGATGTCTCCGCCGTTGACCGAACCCACATCGACCTTGGCCGTATTCTGCGGGACCTTTATCGTCAGCCAGATCATTTTGTCGCGCATCGAACCCGAATTGATCCGTACGACATTGTCGTGCTCTTCCGCGCGAATGTCCAATCCGCCCGATGTGCCGATCCGCTTCATCCCCTGGGCATCATCTTCGCGATCCTCATCTTCCTTTGACGAATCTACCTGCACCTGGATGATGACGTCCTTCCCTTCATAACCCACCACTTTTATCGTTCCGCTCAGCAGATGGGTCTCCAGGGTAACCGGTTTGCCGGGCTCGCTCAGCGGGACTACCAATTCCTCAGAGTGCTTTGACTGCGCCGTCAGCCGCGTGAATACGCCCATCAAAAAAATAAATAGAAATACCTGTTTCAGTGTTTTCATGTTCCTTTAATTTATGCTTGTCGTTTAATGTATATGTTTCCGTTCATGGTCTCAAACTTGAAAAGCTTGCCTCCCTCCCCAATCCGGATCTGCTTGTCGATGATCAGCTGATATTCGGTTCCGGCGCCTTTTTTCCGGACATTCCGCGTGATCCGTACCGGCAGGACTTCCCATTTGGGAAAGTCGGTATAGAAGGATCCGTTCCAGCTTTTAAACTGCAGATCGGCGGAAAGGTTGGCCGGATAAGTCACCGACAGCTTTCCATTCAGGGTATAATAGTCCGAATTTCCCGCCGGGACTTCCTGATAACTGACGTTCAGATCGCCGTTGATCGTATGTGCCCACGTCTCTCCTTTCGCATCCTTTATCGTGATCTTGCCGTTGACATTATCCACCCGCAACGACCCCGTGACATTACCAACCGTGATATCCCCCTTGTTGACCGTTGAAATGTCAAGATTCAGATGATAGGGCACTTTTATGGTAAAAACAAGGTCGAAATCATAAGGGATCTCCTCCCGGTCACCATAACGACCTCTGCGGTTCCAATGGTCGCAGTTGCGGCAGGGCCGCGTGTCGATGGGGTCGGCGATATAGACGATGATGCTGTCCGCCGTCGTGTCGAATACCAGTTTGAATTCCTTTTTCCCAATTGCCAGACTGGAATCATCATCCGCCGTGAGCCGCTCGTCCACTTCGATGAGCACCTTGTCGCCCGAGTACCCTTCGACATTCAACGACCCGTTGAGGTTGTACAGGGCCAGTACGCCCCCTGCCGCCTTCGAGATCGTGAACTCCTTGCTGATGTGCTGCTTGAACTCCGGTTGTTGCGCGTTGGCATCCATCCGGGAAAAGCAGAGTAGTCCCAGTCCCGCGATCAGCGGGGTAAATAGCTTTTTCATGTTTGTTTAATTTTCTTATGTTAACCGGGTGATGGTCTCCTCGATCTTCGACCGGACCATCCCATTGAGGTCTTTTTGCTGCAACAGCTTTTTGAAAGGTTGTATCGAACGTTTTTCCTGAAGCTTTAACATCACGTCCGCCATCGCGGCCTGTACCAGCGGCGAATCCTGCTGCAAAATAGATTGTATCAGCCCTTCCCTGACGATGGGGTCCCGGGCAAAATGCGTCAATGCCTCCAATGTCGTCAGCCGCACATTCACATTGGGATCATTATTCAACGTTGTCAGAAGCGCCTCCGCAATTTTTGGATTGACCCTGTGGATCTCACTGGTGTAGCTGACTGCCCGCATGCGCTCCGAAGCCGATGGATTTTGCAGCAACGACAACATCATCAATTCCCGCATCTCATGTACCTGCGCCGTCAATTCTTCCAATTGTTTACTTTCTCCCGAAGCCTTCCCGTCCGTCGCTTCGTTCGCTACCGTCGGCACCGCCACCACCTGCCTGGTCGACAAGACCGGCGCCGTATCCCCACCCGCACTCTTCACCTGCTCTGTCCTGGGCGCGGTCGCGGCGATTGTCCCGGCCCCCGTCGAAGCCCTGGCAACCGGTTCCCGAACGATAACCGTCTTCTCCCGGTTTATCAAAAGCCCCGACCCAAAACCCACCAATAATAGCACCGCTCCAAACGCCACTGCCAATCCCGGCCGGACCGCAATTACCTGCCATAGAGCGGCGATCCCGGCGGATAATCCCTTTTTCTTCCCCGTCTCGACCTCCTTAAAATGCTCCAGCATCGCGTCGAACTCGACTTGCATCTTTGGCGTCGGCTCCGGGACCGGCATATGGCTCATCAATTCCCATATTTCCCTGCTGCCCTCGAGCTCCCGGCGACAGTCTTCACATTCGCTGAGTTGCGCCTCCAACCCGGCCCGCTCGGCCTCCGTAAGCCGGTCATTCCACCAGCGCTCCAGCAATTCTTTATGTTTTTGACACTGCATACTATTCAATTTCTGTTTGCTGTTCGAGATATAAGGTCTTTAGCTGGCTGATCGCCCGAAAGATCCTCACCCTGACCGCCCCCACACTGATATCCAGTATCCCCGCGATCTCTGCCCCCGACAGTTCCTGAAACCGGCTTAGTACCAGGATCTCCCGGCTTTCGGGACTCAACGCCGCCATCGCCTTTTGCAGGGCCTGCACCGCCAGCCTCTTCTCCACCCGCTCGATGAGCCGGTTATCCCCGCCGAGCTTTTCCTCCAAACCGGCAATATCGACATGAATACCAGCCCGCCGGCTGCCTTTGAAATGATCGCTCAACACATTCCTCGCCACGTGATACATCCACGTCTTGAACTCCCCCTCGCCCGTAAACGTATGTCTTGACTTCAGTAGCCGATAAAACACCGTTTGCACCATATCCTCACTCGACTCCCGCTGCCCCGTCATGTGAAAAAGGAATCCGTACAACGGCTGATGGTAGCGCTTGAACAGCAACGCCATCTTATCCAGATCCCCGGATTTCACTTTCAGCATGAGGGCATTATCCGATAGTGTGTTCAAGTAGCTTGGTTAAGTGTCAGCAGGCTTGCTGCCGTATGGAAATGGAAACTTCGCCGGAAGAAAAAGGTTACTCAAAAAGTAAGATTTATTTTTTCTCCCGCAAAAATTCTACCTTCCCAACCCAAAAAACGTCTGACGCCATGAGAAATATCCTTGCAGCCCTGCTCACCACTGCGATCTGTCTTCCAACCCTTCCGGCCCTTTCGCAGGAATCCTCCGGCCCGCTTTCACTGATCCCCGAACCTGCGAGCCAACAGCTAAACCAGGGCCATTTTACGCTTCCAACCGCCATCTCCATCGAGGCCCCGAACCAGCCCGAACTGACCCACACCCTCGATGAACTGAAGACCCGCCTGGGCACCCCCACAGGCTATACAATTACCATTTCCCACGAGACCAACCCCGCTGCCACGATCCGGCTCCTCATCAATAAAACAGCCGACCCGACCATCGGCGACGAAGGTTATACCCTGACAACCACCCCCACGAATATCACCATCCACGCCAACAAGGCCGCCGGCATTTTCTATGGTATCCAGACCCTATATCAGCTGCTCCCAAAAGAGATCGAAAGCAAACAACCGGTAAGGAACGTCTCCTGGTCCGCGCCCTGCATAACCATCACCGATTACCCCCGATTCGGCTGGCGTGGCCTGATGTTCGACGTCGCCCGCCATTTCTTTACCAAACAGGAAGTAAAGGACTTCATCGACGAAATGGTCCAATATAAATTTAACCTGCTCCATCTCCACCTCACCGACGACGAAGGCTGGCGCATCGAGATCAAAAGCCTGCCGAAACTGACCCAGGTCGGCGCCTGGAATGTAAAACGGGTTGGAACTTTCGGGACCTTCGACCCGCCGGCGAGTAACGAACCAAAGGACTACGGCGGCTTTTATACCCAGGACGATATCCGCGAACTCGTGCAATACGCCAAAGACCGGTTCGTCAATATCCTGCCCGAAGTGGACGTGCCCGGCCACAGCCTGGCCGCCATCGCCTCCTATCCCGAGCTCTCCTGCACCCCGGGCGCCGATACCTACCGCGTCCGATCCGGTGAGAAGATCATGACCTGGTACAAAGGCGGCTTCTCCGCCCTCGTCGACAATACAATTTGCCCCGCGAACGAAAAAGTGTACCCCTTCCTCGATAAGGTCTTTACCGAGATCGCTGCCCTCTTCCCTTTTGGCTATATCCACGTCGGCGGTGACGAATGCGCCAAGAACTTCTGGGAGCAGAGCGACGCGGTCAAACAACTGATGGCAAAAGAGAAACTGAAGTCCATGGAAGAAGTCCAAAGCTATTTTGAAAAACGCGTGGAGAAGATCGTAGAGTCAAAAGGGAAAAAAGTCATCGGCTGGGATGAGATCCTCGAAGGCGGCCTCGCCCCGAACGCAGCCGTTATGAGTTGGCGTGGTGTCGCCGGAGGTATCGCAGCTGCAAAACTGAAACATTCGGTGGTCATGAGCCCTACGACCTTTGTCTATCTCGACTATATGCAGGGCGACGCAGCCATCGAACCCCCCGTATACGCCACACTCCGGCTGAATACAGTCTACTCCTACGAACCCGTTCCCGACAGCATAGACCCGAAATACATCATCGGCGGCCAGGCGAACCTTTGGGATGAACAGGTTTATAACGTGCGGCACCGCCAATACATGGTCTGGCCCCGCAGCCTCGCCGTCGCCGAAGACTTCTGGTCGCCAAAAGAAAAGAAGGACTGGAATAATTTTGCACAACGCGTGGAAACCCAGTTCGACCGGTTGGATATCGAGCAGGTCAAATATTCCCGCTCCATGTTCGATGCCATCATTACCCCCAAAAAGGACGTGACGGCCTATGATTCCATCACCGTCGATCTTTCCACCGAAGTGGCCGGGCTGGAGATCTATTACAGCTTCGATAACTCGAACCCGGATAATTACTATCCAAAATATACCTCACCTCTCCCGATCCCCAAAGAAGCTGCCTGGCTAAAGGTGATCACCTACCGGAATGGCAAACCCATCGGACGACAGATCAATGTCCCGATCGGCGATCTGCAACGGCGGGTGGGACTGGCCGGAATAAAGGTAAAGATCGCTGACTAATCCTGCAGCCTCCGCTCGCTCTTACGAGTGCGCCGTACTGCCGGTCTTGGCATACCCGGTCCGCCCGAAACCCGTCCTGATGATCGTCGGCGGGTAACGATAAGCGTAATAGCCACCCAGGTTGAACCCGTCACCAAAATAGAAGTCAAATGGCCGGAGACCGGAATACCAGAGATAATAGTCCGGCGGTAGCGCAGATTGTACCATGGGACAGGAATTGCCGCTGTCGGGCTGGTCGCCCATTGGAATATAACTTGTAGAATACGGTCCCGGGTCGTATGTCCCCGGATAATCCTGGCCCTGCTGGTACAGGGGCTTGTCACAGCCGGCAAGCGCCGCCGTTATCAGGACAAGCTGAATACAGTTGGTCTTTTTCATTTGGTGTAGCAGGGTTAATGGCTCAATAAAAATACTCCGACTTTCCCGCCGTTTCCGTTACCGGTTCGTTATACCCTCGTTATTCGATTGTTATCCACCCTTTTTTCTTTACATTTAATACATGAAAGGATGGGGATACCTATTGCTGCTGCTCCTGCCTGCCGGTGGATCTGCTTATGCTCAAAAAGGCTCCGACTCGACATTTTCCCTGTTCTTTAACAGCAGTCTCAACTTCAACCACGCCAACGACCCCCATATCAACCACTGGCTGAAAGAATACGGCTATCCAACCGAACCCCATGTCCCAACAAGCCTTAGCTTCGAAGCGGCCGCCATGCCCGCCGATTCCCGGCTGCTATATAGCGTTCACTTGTCCACCATTACCAACGCCAGCGACCTTACCGCCTTCAATGTCGGCGCCGGACTTTTCGTAGCGCCCGTGAAGACCCGAACTTTCATGCTTTTCCTCGGCGGCTCCCTCGGTTATCACGCGGACATCATCACCTTGTACGGCAATCTGCCGCCCGCATACGAAGACCTGTCGGTAAGATACAATACCCCGCTGGCGCTGCGGCGTACCGGGCTTTCCATCGCTCCCATGATGAGGCTCTTCTTTTATCCCGTCCGCCTGGGCAGCGTCCTGCAGATCGGCATAACCGGCGGCGCTGGCTATGCCATGGACCTGAATTCCATGTGGCGCCTGGGCTACTACACCCTCGATCATGGAAAATACGACCATTTCAAAAAGCTCGTCAACAAACCGAGCGACCAGCATAAGGTCTCCGAACACGGATTCTGCCTGAGTACCGGCTTGAGCCTGCGCTTCAACCTGCGTTAGCCAACCGCACGCCCGCACCGTACCCCCCCACCCCCTCGCCAAAATAAAGAACCTCCATAGACATGGAGGTTCTGTTCGTATCATATGTAAACACCTTCTTTTTCTGATTTCTGACTTACGGCTATGACTTACTGATCATCACCGGGCTGCTTTCCCTGGAACCATCTGAATTTACAACCGTGAGGATATACATCCCGGAAGCCACATTCTGGATCGGAAAAGTAACCACAGCACCACTGGCGGCCGCCGCCGTCTTCTCCTGCATCAGCCGGCCGCTAATACTGGTCAGCAATACCGTTACCGCCTTACCCGAAGAGCCCGCAAGGGATACATTCACATAATCATGCGCAGGATTCGGGAAGAAGCTGATCCGGGCGACCGCCGCGGTTTCCACCACCTTCTCTTCTGAATAAGTATAGGTATCATCAAGGTTCACGAGCGCCAGCCGGTAATAGTTCGTGCCGGTCAGCGGCTGCTCATCCGTATAAGTATAGTCGGTCTGTACCGCGCTGTTTCCCTTCGCATGTACCGTCCCGATATCTTCCCAGGTCGTGCCGTCAGCACTGCGCTGGATCGCGAAGTGACTGAAATTAACCTCTAACTGAGTATTCCAGTCAAGAGTTACCGTATGATTGTTGTCGAGCGTCGCAGTGAACCCTTCCAGCACGATCGGCAGCGTGGCGCCGGAACCCACACCGGAGTTGAGCGTCGCAGGACCATACAATGAGGGGTTGGAACAGCTGTGCGCATATCCCGCCCCGCAATTCATCGAAAGGCCCGATGTGCTGTACGCCTTGGAAGAATTGCTGTTGGCGTTGACATTGTGCTGATAATCGTAATCAGCCCAGTTATAATATACGTTATTCTGATTGGCGACAGCGACTGAAGAATTATCATACACCGTCATCGTCGGCCCGCTTACGGTAAAGATCGCGGAGCTGGTCAGCGACCCGTTGCCGATCACGATCCGGCTGCTGCTGACCAGGCTGATCGAAGTGCCGGCGCCGCCGTTGGAGGTCATCGAAGTATTATCATTAAGATAGATCGTGCTGGAAGTGAGCGACACATTGTAACTGGTCGTCATCGAAGACGTGTTATAAAACGTAAAGGTGGAATTGCTGAGCGAAAGCGGCGCATTCACAATGATCTGGGCCGTCCCGGTGGCAACCAACTTGGTATTGTTGAAATTCGTGGTCGTCACACTGCCCGAATACTGAATATTAAGGGTCTTGCTGGCGATCGATACATTCCCGCCTGAAAACGTACAATTCTGACAGGTAACAGATTCGTCTACCGTCAGCGTAGCGGCCGAACCGATATTGATCGTACAGGTATTACAAGTGGCGGGTAAAACGGCCGACCAGTTTGCATTGGAATTGATCGTGTAGGTTGTCTGACCGAATACTGAAAAGTTCAGGATCATCAGCGCGGTGGTTATCAAGGATACGTGGATGTGTTTCATAAACACAAAGGATACTAATGCCTTGCCAAAACACAACGAGCTATGGATCAGTCATATACAAGCTCAGAAATTCGACCGCCCGTCCTTCATTAGGAAGGAATTCCCATTTTGGTCCCAGTTCCCTTCTGTATTGTCTCTTTATGATTCGATAACTCTGTAATAAGCTCCGCCACCAGCGACGTCCAACCCGTCTGATGACTGGCGCCCAATCCATGACTCGTATCCCCATGGAAATACTCATAAAATAATAGCAGGTCCTGATTCCCCCGCTTTTGATAGAACCAGTTATGCTTTCCATGCACCGGGCGCCGGCCCAGAGCGTCTCTTTTAAACAGGCTGACAACCCTTTCCGTGAGCGAATTCGCCACCTGTTCCAATGTCTGCCTGTTCCCCGAACCGGCCGGATATTCTACGAGGAGACTATCGCCGTAGAACTTTCCATACTGCCTTATCGACTGGATGATCAAATAATTGATCGGTATCCAGACCGGCCCCCGCCAGTTGGAATTGCCGCCAAAAAAGTCTGAGGTGGAATCCCCCGGATCATATTTGATATGATAGTCGACCCCGCCGATGTTAATCGTATAGGGATTCTTTTCATGATATTTGGACAAGGCCCGGATCCCGCCGGGCGAAAGGAACTCGGCCTCATTGAGGAGCCGTTCCAGCAAAAAGATGAGCCGCTTCTGCGGGACAAGCGAAAGCAGGATCTGCTCCCCGTCACTATGCTCTTCATTTGGCCAGTATCGGTTGTTCTTCAGCCGGTAACTTTCGAACCACGTGATCCGTTTCTTAAAATCAGCCAGCTTGTGGAGCGTACTCTTTTCGATGATCGATACCGCGAAAAGCGTTGTCAGTCCCACGATGGACTGTATCCGCAGCTGCACCGGAGACCCGCCGATAGATAAGGTGTCATAAAAGAACTTGTCCTCCTCATTCCACATCCCCTGCTCATTCAGGGCCTCGGCAATCAGCACAAAATGCTCGAAGAACTTTGTCGCCGTATCTTCAAACGCCTCATCCTTGATCGCGATCTCCAGCGCCATATCCATCATGTTCATCGCATACATCCCCATCCAACTCGTCCCGTCAGCCTGCTCGAGCTGCATGTCCCCGCCCAGCGAATGACTGCGGTTGAATACCCCGATATTATCCAGCCCGAGAAACCCGCCTTCGAACATATTGTTCCCGTTCGCATCCTTTCGGTTGATCCACCACGTAAAATTGATGAGGAGCTTCTGAAAGATCCGTTTCAAAAAGCCGATATCCCCCTTGCCCGTCCTTTCCTTCTCTATCCGGTAGACCATCAAAGCGGCCCAGGCTTGCA